>JAJRUR010000076.1 GCA_024277695.1 Bacteroidota bacterium
AATCTGACAGAAAAACTCCTTAAAAACTTGTTGAGTATTGTCAAAAAGATACAAAGTAGCCGGTAGTGATTTTGAAGATATTTGTAAATTGCATGGAGAGATGTTTTTTTGTCCACAACTACAATGCGCTGAAGTTCAGTTAATTATAGCTCATACAACTTCCTTTTTATTCTATTTTGTGACTACCGAAACTTGAGTAACTAAGCCCCCAAAGTCCAAAAAAAGTACTCCAAAACAAGCGGGCAATCTCGATACTGAGATTTTTTAGAAAAAATCCCTGAATAATTTTTTGAATTATTAAAATTGAATTAGCTTTGCAGCCGCTAGTAGCATAAAGCTGGTGTCTCTTCTAACGATAAGAGAAAATACAAACGGTCCGGTAGTTCAGTTGGTTAGAATACCTGCCTGTCACGCAGGGGGTCGCGAGTTCGAGTCTCGTCCGGACCGCTTCATCATAGAAGCGCACATATTGTATATTTTAGAAACAATGTATAGCTACATTCTATTCTCCATATTCTTGCTCAGATATTGAACGATTAACCCAAGTACTACCTTCAAATATTGCGCATATGGATAAGTATTACTTTCTTTGTATATTTGCCCATATATCTTATTAAAGTATGTCAGGAGTATTTAAACGTTTCAAGGATCTTTTTATCACAGATGATCCCACAGCTAAGAAAAAGGAAAATGTATCCCCAAGTACATCTACGGCCCCGCCAAAAGATGCAGAACAAGACAGCCGGATGGATTCTATGGAAGATACCGGCACCACCGGCGAAGTCAATCGCAAGTTTTTAGAACTCTTGTTCAATGCGCTCGAAGAAAACAACCTCGAAGGCTTTGACTATTTGGAGTACAAAAAATCTCTCCAATACCTCAAAAAGATGGACATGGACGAAAAAACACGCTATCAGTCAGCTTTCGCTTCAGCTCGACCGATGGGTGCTACTACAAAAATCCTTTTAGACTCGGCTTCTTTTTATCTCGATATACTCGAAAAGGAACACCAACAGTTCAATGAAGCTTTCCAGAACCAATCAAAAAAACGAATCGAAGGAAATCAACAACTCAAGGTGGATCTCGAAAACCAAATGAGCTCAAAGAAGCAACAAATCGAACAACTGCAACAGCAAATCGAGCAAATGAGCAAACAACTCATAGATGTAGAAGAGCAAATCAAAACTGCTGCATCAAAAGTGACAAAAACCAAATCGGACTTCGTATCATCTTATGACTATCTGGTACGTCAGATAAAAACGGATATCACAAAAATCAAATCATATCTAAACTAACATATGGCACGTAATAAAACAAAAACATTTTGGTCAAAACCCGAAGGCAAAACCGGTTTGCTTTTTCTTATCGGACTAATAGTAGGGGGAGGCATACTCGTGACCAAAGCCCTGCCTTGGCTCATAGCAGCTACATCCAATATTATCTCCCTTTCGATTATGCTGCTCGTTTTGGGAGCACTCATCTATATGGTACTCGACCCCAAAACTAGAGCTCTTGTAGGCTATATGTACAAAAGCGTTATGCGATGGATTACCGGTCTATTCATTCAGATAGATCCCATAGGAATACTCAAGTCCTATGTCGATGATCTAAGAACCAATCTCAAAAAAATGAATAAACAGATATCTATGCTACGCGGTCAAATGCACCAACTCAAAGAGCAGATCATCAACAACCAAAAACAAATCAAATCCAACCTGGAACTGGCCAGTCAAGCAAAAAATTCTGACAAAAGGGCTATGGTCGTACTAAAAACCCGAAAAGCAGGACGACTAAAAGAATCCAACTTGAAGTTGGAAGATCTATATAAAAAGATGGAAATCCTCTACCGTGTATTGGGCAAAATGTATGAAAACTCTGAAATAATGCTCGAGGACATCCAAGACCAAGTTATGGTCAAAGAACAAGAACGAAAGGCCATCCATGCTTCCAATAGCGCAATGAAATCTGCCATGAACATCATCACGGGCAATAAGGACAAACGTCAGATGTTTGATCAAGCACTCGAGGCCATCGCTGACGACGTTAGTTCCAAAGTTGGCGAAATGGAGCGTTTCATGGAGATGAGCGAAGGCTTTATGAACTCCATCGACCTACAAAATGGTGTGTTTGAAGAAGAAGGCCTCAAAATGCTGGAAAAATGGGAAAAAGAAGGCGCCTCGCTGATACTCGGTGACGAAAAAGAAACCCTGCTGCTTCAGGCTGAGGACGATAGCAATGTACTAGATCTCGATGCCCCCATTTCTGCACCGCAGAAAGTAGGACGCACCAACCAATATGATAACTTATTCGATTGATTCCTGATCAAAAATTTAAAAATATCTACTTCAAAAATAACGAATTATGGCTACACGATTAACACCTTTATCAAAAATTCTCATAACATTACTCATCTTGGGAGGTCTGTATTTTTTGGGTAACTACATCTTTAATAATACGAGATTTGGTACTGAACTCAAACAAAAAGCCGAAGAAAAAGCAGCAGAAATCGAAAAACCAAAAGATAGTAATCGAATCAAAATCGAATCCAAATCCGGAAAAATCAACAACAAGAAAGACTTTTCTGATGAAGATATCCTCAAAGTGCAAGTGTTTACTTGGGGAGGATATGCACCTGGAATATATTTTAATGAAGGCTATGAAGCTACAAAGCGTAGCAGATTTTGGAAAGATTACGGTCTGGCAGTACAGTTTGTGTTGATGGATGACTTTGATGCTTCGCGACAAGCATGGATCGCTGATGAGGTACACCTCTTGGGCAATACCGTAGATGCGATGCCTACCGAAATGGAGCGCCTCGGCAAATACAAACCGCAGATCGTTATGCAAGTCGATTGGTCTCGTGGCGGCGATGCCGTAATAGCAAGTAGGGCAGTCAATAATGTCAATGACCTCAAAGGCAAACAAATAGCAGTAGCTCCATCGACACCCTCTCAGACTTTTCTCTATAAGATGTTGCAAGCAGCAGGGATGAGCCTTAGAGATGTCAAAGTCGTAGAAGTACCTAGCGCCATTGATGCAGCGACAGCTTTTAAATCCGGCAAAGTAGATGCAGCCGTAGTATGGAGCCCGGATGATATTCTTGCCACGCGTGCAGTTCCGGGATCCAAAATCCTTTGGAGTACCAAAGAAGCTTCTCATATTATAGGTGATATCTTTGTAGCCAAAAAAGACTATGTCGATGCCCATCGCGAAAAAATCCATAAATTTTATGAAGGATGGATGCGAGCCATCGCCGAAATCAACGCCAGTCCTTCCAATTACAAAAAAGCTGCCAAACTATTTGGTGAGGGCACAGGTCTGTCACCGGCAGATGCAGAGGGTGCTATGCGTACCGTCCGCTTTACGAATCATGGAGATAATCAAAACTTCTTTGGACTTAATCCAACGTACAAAGGAGTCACCGGAGAGGACCTCTGGACAGAGATGAGTGATGTGTTTGGCAAATTGGGATTCGCACCCAAAAATGTTCCGGCTTGGAGAAATGTAGCCTATCCCCGTACGGTTACTTCCGCAAAACTATCCGGCCCCTTACACCTCGGCGAGGGACAAAAGAAATTTACACCGGCTACAGCCAAAGTAAAATCTGCCCCGGCGATATCTACCAAACCCATCAGTATCACTTTCCCCACAGGTCAATGGACACTCGGCGAAAATGCCAAAACGCTCATCGATCTCCAGTTGGCAGATATAGCCAAGGCATTCGGCAATAGTAGGATACGCGTAGAGGGAAATACCGACAATGTAGGCGCTTATGATATGAATAAAAAACTATCGCTCAAAAGAGCCGAATCGGTAGCACACTATTTACAAAACACCTACAACATGGACAAAAACCGATTTATCATCGTTGGGAATGGACCGGACAAACCGGTCAAAGGCTGTGAACAGAACCAGTCCAATGCTTGTAAAGCCAAAAATCGAAGAACAGAGTTCCAACTTATTAACGGTTAGCTCGGTACGCATGCTAGATGATCTTTTCAAATTACAATCCAAACCATCTAAAAAAACTTACTTGGTTCTGGCTATCGCCGGTTTATTGGCAAGTTTGTTACTTTGGATTGTGCTGACAGCCGGTCAAAAACCCTTCGTCAATACCAGTATCCTACCCAAACCCATCGATGTATTCAAAGCTTTTGGAACACTCTATCGAGATAACAATCTCATCCAGAATATTACCAAATCCATCGGACTCAATCTAGCGGGATATATGGAGGCCATACTCCTAGCTGTACCTTTGGGATTCCTTATTGGACTCATTCCATTTTTTCGAGGATTTTCGCAGCGACAGGTAGATGCCATACGTTATCTACCATTAACTGCAGTGATCGGCATCTTTATCACAGCATTCGGTCTCGGTATCCCGATGAAAGTCCACTTCTTGGCATTCGGTATATTTATCTATCTGCTGCCCGTGGTAGTACAGCGTATCGATGAGGTCAAAGAAGTCTATCTCAAAACAGTATATACGCTTGGAGCTACAGACTGGCAAACCATTAAAACCGTCTATTTTCCTTCTGTGATGTCCAGACTCTCTGATGATATCCGAGTACTTACTGCTATCTCTTGGACTTATATTATCATCGCCGAAAGTATGGGTAATTTTGGCGGTATCGGTGCTTCTATATGGAGAGCAGGTACGCGACAGGGCAGAATGGATAAGGTCTTTGCTTTGCTCGTCATCATCATGGTACTTGGTGTCATCCAAGACAAGTTATTTATCTATTTGGATAAAAAATTTTTTGGATTCAAATTTCTAACCAAAAACAAATATGCCAAGGAAAAACCCGTTACAAATTCAGCACTCAAGTCGCTGTGGCATTTTGTAAGCCAGATAAGTACTTGGATCTTCCTTTTAGGTTATGTATCCTTAGCGCTTTCCGAAGTCTTTTCTTTGACCGGAGATGTCAAACCGTTATATTATCTTTTCGGACCAACGATTTGGGTTATACACTTTATAGTTTTCTTAGTACTTGTATATAAAGCATATCGTTTTTGGTATCGCAAAAAATATGCCTATTCTTTTTAAAAATCAAAAGTAAACTTGTAAGACGACTATGGTTTACTCCGAACAAAATACTTTATGAATTATATATTAAGCCTAGAGAAAGAAATCAGGTCTTCGATAGATCAGATACTCAACCACCCCTTTATAAATCGGATTGCAGATGGATGGCTCAACCAACAGCAGTTACAGTATTTTGCAAAAGAATATTTCGTCTATTGTTTTCACTTTCCGAGATTCTTATCAGCTTGTGCAGCTAATATACCCGATGACGAAACACGACTTGCAATTATAGAAAACCTTTGGGAAGAGCATGGTGAGGGCAATCCCGATAAGTCGCACCGCAAATTATATGAGCGTTTTGCACTCGCTACCGGACTCCGCCATGAAGATTTAACTTTTGCTAAAGCCCTTCCCTCAACTCGGATTTGTATTGAAAATCTTCTCAACCTCTGTATCCATGAACACTTTCTTGTATCTCTGGGAGCACTCGGTCCCGGTACAGAATATTTTACCAATGACGAATACAAAAAAATAGAGTCCGGACTAAAACTTTATGATTTCCTTGAACCGGAGGACTATACGTTTTGGACGATTCATATCGGACTGGATGACATCCATTATGCGGAGATGGTCAAACCGGTAGAGAAATGGTTGGACAAAAAAATCAATCGCGAGCGATTAAAAAAAGGAGCAGAGCGCGCTATCGAATTAGAATTGCTATTTTGGGATGGATTGGAAGAACATCTACCCGGCAAATAATGTATCCATATGGCTAAAGTAGACTTTACAGATCGGCAGAATAGACCAAATATCATCGAATTGAAGGATGTGTCTCAAAGTTATGATGGCGGCGAGACCTATGTACTAAAAGATGTTAATTTCTTGATTGAAGATAAACCTGAACAGGGACAGTTCGTTTGTATCTTGGGCCCTTCAGGTTCTGGAAAGTCCACCATTTTGCGCTACATAGCCAACCTCCAAAAACCAACTTCAGGAGAGGTCCTCATCAAAGGAAAACCGGCATCGCGCGAGCACAGAGTCAGTATGGTATTTCAGCAGTACTCTTCTCTTCCTTGGATGACCGTCCTCGATAATGTCGGTCTCGCTCTCCGATATCAAGGATTTGACAAAAAAACACGCGATCAAAAAGCTATGGAGATGATCGAACTGGTCGGACTTGCTGGTCAAGAGAAAAAATTTGCTCAATATCCTACACTCTCAGGTGGACAGTTACAACGTGTGGCGATCGCACGATCGCTCCTGGCCAATTCACAAATTATATTGATGGACGAACCTTTTGGTGCTCTTGATGTCAAAACCAGACTACAGATGCAAGATCTATTAGAAGACCTCTGGATCAAATTTCAACCTACAGTCGTCTTCGTCACCCATGATATCTCAGAAGCTGTATATCTGGGGGATGATATCTATGTCCTAAAGTCTGCTCCTGCATATTTTGTAGAGCACATCAAGGTAGATCTTCCCTTCGGTCGTGATCGTACTATTAAGCGAGATCCCAAATTTATCGAAATGGTACGAAGTATAGAAGATATTATGGTGGCCCTTTCTTCGGAAAAGAAATAATACACCCAAAAAGTAGCCTTGCCAATATACTTCATTTTCCTTTTTGCTTCGTCTTTTCCATATCAAAACGGATTATTCAAGGAGCATTTTGCTAAAAATGTATGATAATATGCTCATAACTTCATTATTTCAACAAAAAGTATTATATTTCGTGACCCCTAGCAATATAGTTATATAATATCCATCCGATTTTGAACGTATAAATTGGTATGTAGATAAGTATATAGACTATAAACTTGATGGAAATTACTTGAAAAGTAGGATGCCTCAAGTTGTTTTTTTTGAAATCTATTTTTTAACAAAATTCTTACTAAAATGAGAAACTATTTTACTAAACGAATACTACAAGTACTATTTGTAGTTTTTGGACTCAGTACGAGTCTTCTTGCCACAGATGGCTATTTCTCTTTGGGTTACGGGGCAATTATGAAGAGTTTAGGAGGGACAGGAGTCGCCTACTACTACACAGCCATTATCAACGGAAATCCTGCCGGCCTCAGTATGTTGGGCAATAGCTATGAGGTCAATCTCGCCTTATTCAGTCCGGACAGACAATACAAAGTGACTGGTGCACCTTCAGGACTTCCCGGCAGATTTGGATTAACTCCGGGTACTGTAGTGAGTGATAAGAAACTGTTTTTGATACCTAATTTTGGTGCAAACTGGATGTTAGGAGAAAACAGCGCCCTCGGCATATCCGTTTATGGCAATGGTGGGATGAATACTACATATCCCACCGCTACATTCTATGATCAAAGTTCTACAACAACAGGAGTAGATTTAGCGCAGCTTTTTTCTAATATTTCTTTCTCTCATAAATTTGGTGCGAACCATAGTATCGGAGTTTCAGCCGTTTTAGCTTATCAATATTTTGAAGCAAATGGACTCGCAGCATTTGGAGGATTTAGTATGGATGGTACCAAACTAAGCGGAAATGGCAAATCTTCATCAACAGGAATAGGGTTCAAAATCGGTTATATGGGCAATCTCACCGATGCTTTGCACCTTGGCTTGGTCTATCAGAGCCGTGTCAGTATGAGTCCTTTTGAGGAGTATGCAGGTTTATTTGCAGAAGGAGGAGACTTTGATATCCCTTCTTATTGGCAAGCAGGACTCAAATATGATTTGAGTGATAAGTTTGCTGTATTGTTCGATGTAAAACAAATCATGTATTCGCAAGTCAATTCTATTGCAAATCCAATGAATCTTCGAGAAAATTCGCCGGCACTGCCCGATGATAGTCCCAATCCAAATTTTCAACCCCTCGGCTCTGTAGCTGGTTGGGGTTTTGGTTGGCAAGATATGCTTAGCTTAAAGTTTGGTCTGGAGTATATGGCGAGCGAGAGCTTTACTTTTAGAGCAGGATTTTCTGCAGGAGAGCAGCCTATACCCACGACGGAGGTATTGTTCAATATCTTGGCACCGGGTGTGATCAATAACCATTTGGCACTCGGATTTAGCAAAAAAATGGGTGATAATAGTCTCAATTTTTCTTTCAATTATGCATTTAGAAATGCTGTGACCGGAATGAATCCGTTGGAATTTGATATGACAGGAGCATTGACACAAGAAATAGAAATCAGCATGAGCCAGTTTGATGTGGCTTTGGGCTTTACTTTCTAGTTTTTTTTGCTAGATAATTCATATTTATTCTAATCATACAGACTGCTCCGAATCGGAGCAGTCTGTTTTTTTTTGTATCTCGCTATATAATGGATACCATATAACAAAATAATCAACAGAATTCGGCTTTGTAGAACTTTGTAAACTCTATAATACGTTATAAGATTATATTCAACACGCAAACTTCTGCGGATATAACCAAAAACCAAAAATGAGACAGCTAAAAATCACGAACCGAATTACGCGACGCGAAAGTATAGCCATAGATAAGTATCTCAATGAGATCAGCAAAATACCGCTCATCGATGCAGAAAAAGAGGCTGAACTAGCCAGATTGATTAGAAATGGAGACCAAAAAGCACTCAAAGATCTCACAGAAGCTAACCTCCGTTTTGTAGTGTCCGTAGCCAAACAATATCAAAATCAAGGACTATCACTAAGTGACCTGATCAATGAGGGCAATGTAGGACTCATCAAGGCTGCCAAGCGTTTTGACGAAACTAAGGGGTTCAAGTTTATTTCTTATGCAGTTTGGTGGATACGGCAGTCCATCCTGCAAGCCATTGTCGAATATAGTCGAATGGTGCGTTTGCCTCTCAATAAGATCAACGCATACAATAAGATCAACAAAGCCTATTTGGATTTTATTCAAGAGTATGAACGAAAGCCTTCTATGAGCGAACTAGCTGTACTTGTAGATATGGATGAGGCAAAAGTTGAGCAGATTATCAGGAGTTTTAAACAACATATATCTATGGATGCACCGGTATCTCCGGACGAAGATTCAGGTACATCACTCATCGAGTTTATCGAAACGGGAGATGAAGAGTCACCTGATATCCATTTGATCAACGACTCCACCAGTTCTGATATCATAGACAGTTTGAGTAATCTTTCTCCTAGAGAGCGTGATGTGATAGTGGCTTATTATGGACTGGATGGTAATACTGAAAATGACCTCAAGCAGGTAGGAGAGATGTACGGACTCTCTACCGAAAGAGTACGACAGATCAAAAGTAGAGCGCTACGACGCTTGAGAAGCAATGTCAGGTTAAGAAAAATGAAATACTAAAAAGCTATTGCAAAAACTGCTCTCGATTTATCGATCAGCTAAGAAATGATTTAATATAGCTTCTGCAGTGATACCAAACTCCTCATATAATATTTGATATGGTGCAGATGCTCCAAAGCTGTTCATGCCGATAAATTTGCCTTTGTCTCCGAGGTACCGGTCCCACCCAAATCCTGATCCTGCTTCTATAGCTACTCTATTTTTGATTCTTCGAGGTAGTACTCTTCTCTTATATGACTCGGGCTGAGCCTCAAAGACCTCCATACTCATCATGGACACGAGCATGACCTTGTGTTTTAGGGCATTGAGTTTTCTTTTTGCCTCCAATGCTATTTCTACTTCAGAACCGGAAGCAATAATGAGATAGCTGGCACCGACATCTTTTGCCAAAATATAAGCTCCTCGTTCGGCCTTTTTGGCGGAAGCTAACTGTAGAGCTTTTCGGTCAAAAACCGGCAATTTTTGCCGCGTTAGCACAAGGCAGCTGGGGCCGGTTTTGTGTTTTAGAGCCATTTTCCAGGCTTCGATAGTCTCATTGGCATCCATAGGTCTAAGGACGCGCATATTGGGCATAGCGCGTAACGCAGCCAGCTGGGCTATGGGTTGATGCGTAGGGCCATCCTCACCCAATCCAATCGAATCATGTGTCAGCACATAGATGACCTGTAGCTTCATAAGCGCCGCCATACGCATAGCCGGTCGCATGTAGTCTGTGAAAACAAAAAATGTTCCGGCATAAGGTAGTACTGCACCGTGTAGGGCCAGACCGTTCATAATGGCGGCCATAGCATGTTCTCGGACACCATAATGTATATATCTGCCTTGGCGATGTAAGGCACTAAAGGCAGATTCGGATTTTGGAAAGGTCTTATTAGAGGGTGTGAGGTCTGCTGATCCACCTATGAGCGCAGGTATTTTGGGAGCAAGACCATGGAGGATAGCTCCTGAAGCTGCGCGCGTAGCCTGTACTCCTCCTGATTCAAAAGCAGGGATACGAAGAGCTGCATTGGGTATTTCGCCCGCAATGGCTTTGGTCAGTTTTTCGGAAAGGGATTTATATTTGTTGCGATAGTTTTTATAAAGGGCTTGCCAGGCTCGTTGATGCTCAGCTCCTCGTTTTGCGACGGACTTTGCAAAAGATGGAGCTTCGGGTACTATATAGAATGTTTGGTCTGTAGGTAGGCCAAGTGCTTTTTTTGTCAAGCGTATCTCTTCTACTCCCAAAGGCTCTCCATGTGCTTTGGAGGTGCCACTGCGATGAGGACTTCCGAATCCTATGATTGTCTTACAGGATATGATGGATGGTCTGTCCTTCTCTTCTCGGGCTTGGGAGATAGCATCGTAAATAGCATCCAAATTATGTCCGTCAATGGATTGAGTATGCCACCCATAAGCATCAAATCGCTTCATAACATCTTCCGAAAAAGCCAAATTGGCTTCACCGTCTATGGTAATATTATTATCGTCATAGAGTAATATAAGTTTGCCTAATCTTAAGTGTCCTGCCAACGATGCTGCTTCATGTGATATCCCTTCTTGGAGATCACCATCACCTGCCATAACATAGCAATAGTGATCAATCAAGGGATAAGACTTTTTGTTAAATCTTGCAGCAAGCGATGACTCTGCAATGGCAAATCCCACAGCATTGGCAAGCCCTTGGCCTAAGGGGCCTGTAGTGGTTTCTACTCCCGGAGTATCTCCATATTCCGGGTGCCCGGGTGTCTTGCTGTGCCACTGCCTAAAATGGCGTATTTCATCCAAGGATAGATCATAACCATACAGGTGCAAGAGACTATATAACAGCATACTCCCATGTCCACCTGATAGAACAAAACGATCTCTATCAAACCAATCGGGATTGGATGGATCAAACTTTAGAAAATCAGACCAAAGGACAGCCGCGACATCAGCCATACCGAGGGGCATACCGGGATGACCACTGTTAGCCGCTTGAACGGCATCCATACTGAGACTTCTGATCGATAAAGCAATCGCTTGGAGTTCTTTGGGGGGAGTTCGTTTTGTCATATTTTATAGTTAGGCATTGAGATGCGAATGTAATACATATCGACCAAAAAGTATAGTTTTTTACCCTGTCTGTACGGCAGAGAGCTTCGATATTCCATTCTTGTCTGATGTATGTGTTCTATCACTGCGAGAGAACATATCGACATGGCCTTGATCCTATTGCTGTCGAATCAATTCCAATAGTCGATCGGGATAATCTGATGCGATTCCATCCACTCCCAAATCGATCAGACGTTGCATATCTTCAATTTTATTGACTGTCCAGGTGACTACTTGGATGTCTCGTGCTTTGGTATAAGCAATCAAAGACGGTTCTACTAGTTGATGGTACGGACTATAAATATCAGGGAGAAAACCCAAACGCTCTACGTTGGTGAGGTGTCCCGCCAAATTTTCTACCAAAAGGACGATGGTATAGCCGGGGTATTGCTTGCGCAAATATTGAAGCGTGGCTATATCAAAACACTGTAGACTCACTTGCTCTCTCAATCCAAACTTTTCGATTTGTGCTACTACCAAATCTACAAATGTTGCGCGATCAGGATGGAATATACCTATGTGATGCTCAACGACTTTCATCTCAATATTATAATGGATAGGAGGCGAATTATTTATATGCAGCCACCCCTCGACAGCAGCAAATGTCTCTTCAAGGCTCGGCTTGTGGCTCGCAATACAAGCTTGGTCGGGAAAAGCCGCATAGTATTTTGAACCGCAGTCGTATTGCCTGATCTGCTCATAATCCATCGCATATAGGTTGTGCATTTTTTCGTCCACCTGCCTGATGGATTTGCCGCAAGGCAAAGTGCAAAACTGATAAGACATCCACGGTTCATGTGAGACGATTACTTGATGATCTTTACTGATCACGACATCCATTTCCAAGGTATGGACTCCCAGATCAAGGGCTTTTATAAATGCGGGGATAGTATTTTCGGGCATCAAGCCACGACAACCGCGATGTCCTTGTACGTCCATAATCGGATCAATAGTTAACGGATCAAATGTATTTCGCCTCGAAATTTTTCTATAGTTCCATTGGGGCGAGTGAGTTCTACCAAGTAGATATAAAGTTCTGTAGGAAGGTCATTTCCTTGTCGGTCTCGACCGTCCCAAGCTGCATCCGCTGCAGTACTGTTAAATACTTGCTGCCCCCACCGATTATAGATACTCATATAATTGATGCGTAGAGACTCGGCGAGTGCGGGCTTGAATACGTCGTTTCGCCCATCACCATTTGGAGTAAAGGTATTGGGAAATTTGATTTCATCGATAGCTTTGACGAGCAGTTGGATGCGTTTCGAAATAGTACACCCCGAAATTTGATCCGTGACGATGAGCTCTACGGTATAGTTAAAGTCTTCTGCAATGATATCCAAGGATTCGCCGGTTTGATCACTAAGCACACCATTGACATACCATTGATAATCTATGGCGTTAGCAGCTTCAGCCGTAGCGCGCAGGCTGATGGTTTGTCCTATAAAGATATCGTCAGTATTCAGCAAGATGATAGAGGCATCCACCTCGGGATAGACGATCACTTCCTGGAGCCCTACGAGTTCGCACAAGCCGCTAAAGTCTCTGATCACATATGTTTTTGAAGCAGTAGCTTTAAAAAAAGGATTGAGACAGTTTAGACAACTTAACTCTGGCTCATCATCCCAAATTCCTTGGACAAAACGGGTGTTATCTACATCTAACTGCACAGTGGAGTCCCGGCAGGAATATAGAGTGGGGAAGATAAGGGTATCCTTGGGAGAAATATTGACATCGACCTGTACACTGTAAGTACACTGATCCCGTTGGTAGCTCAATGTATAGATTTGGCTGTGGGTAGGACGCATCAGTGGATCTGGACAATTTGTACAGGAAAGGCCTGTACCGGGCGACCAATCAATCCGCGAAATATCTGTATCAAAGATTTGGAACCGTACGGACTGACCGGCACATATTGTAGTATCGCGAAAACCGGTGCTTATACCTTTAGGTGTGGTTAAGAGTACAAAGGTATCGACTTGTGTACAGGCTCCATTTACCGTTTGTCGCGTATAGATGCTCGAATGTTGTACCTCAAAGCGAGCAGATGGTAAAGATGGGTTACTCACCAAATTATCATCATTCGGCGACCAATTGAAACGTAAATTGGGATATTGGGGAGGAGAAATAAACTCAGGAATCAGTTCGACTTGATCTCCTATACAAAATACTTCTTTTTGAGGTATGATACTATAACCCAAAGCAGGCAAACTATCCACATCTATTTCAATCTTTTTTTCTACAATACAAGCTCCTAAGTCTGCATAGATGCTAAACTCCGTATAGGATAACGGATATAATAGAGCAGTACTGTCTTCAATGCTTCCGAATTGCGGTGGAGAAAGGCTATAAAACACCGGCTGATGTATGGTACTTAGACGGAGTTGTACTGTGTCATCTTGGCAAATATGCACTGCATCGTTCGTTTCAATCTCAAAATACGGATCAATCACAGAGATATCAATATTTTGTGTAAAAGAACAGGCTTCAAAATCGATGGTCAATATCAAAACATCAGAATGCAGAGGAAGCACAGCATATATACTGTCGTTGAGCCGCCGAATGATCGACGGGTTAGACCAAAGCAACTGTCCTCTTATCGTATCATAGCTTACTTTGATCAAAAGACTGTCTCCCAAGCATATATTACTGTTGTCGAGTTGCTCAAAGTTAACTGCATTATCGATGACAAATACATCTACCGAGCCGCTTCGCGTGCATAGCCCATAGTCTATTTGGTATTGGATAGACTTCGTAGTTTGTGGATGCAATAGATAGGTAGAATCGTCTATCTGAGTTACATCTTCGGCAGGAAGCCAAGTAATCTCAGCCCGGGGGTCATTGAGCTTGAGCTGAAGGGTTACAGAAGATCCGGTACAAATCGTATCCCAACTGAGCAAACGGAGATCTATACTTGTGTCAATTACAGTAATGACTTGTTGTAGTTCACTCGTACAATCCCCGGCCGATACCTGTATGGTATAGTTTGTAGTGCTCGTCGGTCTAAAGAATAAGCTGTCGTTGCGATAAACAATATCGGTATTAGGTGAGATAGAGATTAGGGCACCGGTATCATTGGCTATGAGGGTAGCAAGGACTTGTTCTCCGGGGCAGATGGTATCCTTATCGCTGATTTGGTATTGAAATGATGAATTCCTGACTGTAATGCTCGTTCTGCTCGTGTCGGCACATCGATGAAGTGCTCCCGTGGCGATTCGGGTATATGTCCTTGTCACTATTGGGAAGGCTAGGGGAGCTGCTATGGTCGAATCACTAAGACCGATACCCGGAGTCCAACTGTAGGATATGGTGCTATCAGATCCTACTGCTGCCAAAACTATGGTATCGCCCAAGCAAATAGTACTATCTGCAATGATTTGCGAAGGACTGATTTGTTCTATGCCGGCAAAGATGGTATCTCGGTAGCTGCAACTATCCAAAAAAGAACTTATAATAATAGGAGCAGTTTGTTCAGGAACTAACACAAAATGCAAAGAATCTCGAGATAGAAGGATAGAATCCGGAGCGATATGGATAGAGTCTGCTTCTTGGGACATCACCAAATCAAAGATCAATGCATCACCCCGACATAGGGTGTCATCCGATCTTATAAAGATCTCAAAACTTGGGTCAAAAGTTCTTATAAAAACCGAATCCATATCTTGACAAGATACCCCTGTACCTAGCAGATACACAAATCCTGCATAACTCGTATCTATAACTACAGTATCCATATCCAGATCTGCAAAGAGTCCTGGGGCAGTCCAGATGTAATTGGCTGCTCCAACTCCCGTAAGAAGAACACCCTTGCCGGGAATACAGTAGTCTGACTGATCGAGTTGTCGGATTCTGACATCGAGCGTATCGATAAGGCCTATCTCTAACAGGTCACAACGCATGTCCGGTGTCCCGATCCGAAAGAGTTCGATGATGATACTTTCGTAGGTTTCAGATAATGTATCCGGCACTGCCTCTATATTATAGACTTTGGTCTGCTCTCCCGGTAAGAAGATGACAGTGTCCGGCAGATTACTTATGTAGTCGATCGTATCAAGTGCTGTTCCGGATTTGTGTATCCTAAAATGTAGCGTATCCACGGCAACGGAGTCCAAACCTATCCGAATGGAAGAGACCGCAGTATTGCAGGATTCTACAAGTCTATCCGGCAGATTGTCAGAGCTAAAGGATAGGGATGCTCCGGGACTCATCGAATAGATGAGCTCAAATCCAAAGCCCATCATCAGCAAGGGTATAGCTATTATGATTGATATTCTCATCTTGGGTCTAAAAGTAACTATCTTTTGGAATTTGTACAGTTTCGCTGCCACTTTTCAATCGTGTCTTTGGGGATATAGTTCTTTTTCTGTAAAAATTTTTTGGAGAGAAAATTGATCAGATTGGTCATTTCCTCAGGACTTATGTCCGGTATCGGAGGCATGGGTTCAGAATATAGCTGACCATCGACAAGTATAGAATCATGCAAACCAAATAGTATGATGCACGGTAAGTCTTCAAAATGGGTAGCTAAATAGTCGCTCCCTGCTAATGGAGGGATAAGCTTGCCCAAGCCGGTACCATCTTCCAGATGACATTGGGCACACTTGTTTTTATATATTTGCTCTCCGGACGAATATGATTCAGTACACCCGGATAACCAATATGTTAACAATACTATGCTAATGATATTCTTTAAGTAATACATCGATATCATTTAAGAAGTCATCTACAGATTTTGGCTCAGTGCCTTGGCAGTAGGAGCGTACGCGACCTTGCTTATCTATCAAAATGAGTCGGCCACTATGATTGATTCCTCCTGCTGCGTCTTCGTCATCTACGGCTACACTAAAATAATCTGCTGCCAGTGACCAAATACTGTCTTTGGGACCGGTCAGAAAACTCCACTTATCCGTAGATACTTCGAGCTTTTGGGCATAGTCTGCAAGTCTCCCGATACTATCACGTTTTGGGTCCAGTGTAAAGGATACGATATGCACTTGATCTACGTCCTCGTATTTGTCATAAACCCTTTTGAGCTGCGTGGTGACTTTTGGGCATATGGACGGGCAGTGCGTAAAGAAAAAATCCGCAATATAAATCTTGTCCTGTAAGCTTTCGTTATCTATAATTTGACCATCTTGGTTATAAAAAGAAAAGCTACGGATGGTATGATATGTAGTATCTCCTTGTCGGATGGTACGCTCACCTAAGATGGGAAGTACTTTGGGCTCCGGTGCACAGGATGCCAAAAAGAATAAAAGAAAGGTCACTATAAAGAAGTATGTCGTGCAGAGTCTCATGGCTTATTGGTGTGTATATTTTTTTGATTGTTCGATGGCCTTTTTCATTTGGACATGAATCTTGCGGATATCCGTAAGCTGGTCGTTGAGATATTTTTGAGCAATAGCCTCTTCTGTTGAGGCCTCCGGTTTCTTAAAATCAGCCATCCAGTTCATCATAGCTTCTTCCGCCTGATGCAACTCTTGAATATAAAAACCCAAATTATTCATTTCATCTGTGGCTTCAGCAGCATTTTTCTGGTCGGTGAGTAATTTGCTCTGTTGATAGATATCCGACATCAATTCCATGGCTGCATCATGTTCTTCCATTACAGTATCAAATAATCGATCCATCGAACTTTTTTTATCCGTTTTGCAAGCGGATATACTGACAAATAGCAAGGTGTAGAGTAGGAAATATCTCATAGAGATGACATTTAAAAATGAAACATCAAAATTACGCATTTATCAGGAAAGTGCTATCGGATTTTTGACTTTATTTAGAGCATAATTTATTTTCTTTCTTTACGCTCCGGTTCCAAATCGCGTTTCAATATAGTGGGGCAGCATAGCGCGCCATGTAGGCCAGTCATGAGGCATGTCTTCGCCCCAGATATCCAGTTCATGTGGTATTCTTTTGGATTGGAGAAGAGCAGACATAGATCTGGATGCGTCCGGATCTTCGAAGTCCCCACTACCTGTGAGCAGATGGATATGCCGGGCATCCCTCAACCGGGGCAAGTAATAATCGTCGCTGAGGTTTTGTATATAGTGCATGGGCGAATTGAAATAGACATCTTGGTCCATATAGCCATCCGTATAGTTTGTCAGGTCATATACACCACTCATCGCTATGACCCCATCTAGATGGTCAGGGTATTTTAGATAAAGGTTCAGCGAATGTAAAGCGCCCAGAGATGCACCGCTCATAATGATCGGTGTATCTTCACTTGTTCTGGACTTGATATAAGGAATAACTTCGTGGATGATGTAGTGATTAAAATCATTATGACGTATAGCTTTATGCTTGGGTAGTATTTTTTTGTTGAGCCAACTTTCGGCATTGATACTATTGACAGAAAAGACTTTTATTTTTCCTGAAAAGATTAAAGATTCTAGTACATCGATGAGCAAAAAACGTTCGTACTCCAAATAATCTGCTGCGGCAGTAGGAACTAATAACAATGCAAAACCGTAATGTCCGTATTCGACTATGGGCATCTCTTTTTTTAGTGACGTACTATACCAACTGTCCAAATGTCGCTTCATCTTCATGATTATTTAGGAGTGCAAGATAGGCAATGTGTCTCGAATCCGTTTGTCTAATATAATAATTATTCATAATATGTTTGTTCTATCCGAGTAATATTGTACTTTCGCGCTATGGTTCGTTTACTTTTTCTAAACTTGTGTTTTCTTTTGTTCATTTCTTGTAAGAATGAAACGAAAAATGACGATCACTTGGCTCCTAATCAAGTGATTGTAGATCTGAAGCAAGGCGTAAGTGAGAAAAATTTGGAGGGCGCATTGAAGAGTTATGGTTTTTTGGCAGTAGAGCGAATCGATAGCAGTAAAAATATTTGGATCTACCGTTATAATGAAAAGAAAGTAAATAAAGAACGTCTGGATAACTATCTAAAAAAATCCATCCATACTGACCATTAGTTTATAGATCCTGCTTAACAAAAAAATCTATTATTTTGAAACTACAACATATTCTATTCCTCCTATTTTGTCTTTCAGGCAGAGCTTATACGCAGTCAGATTATTCCAAAGTTAAAATCAATCTTATTGGTAAGGATATCAGTACATTGGCCAAAGCCGGAATCGAAGTGGATCATGGTTATTTTGCTCCCGGCAAATGCCTCATCAATGATTTTTCGAAAGAGGAGATAGCCAAGATTAGGTCTTTGGGTTATGAAATGGAGGTGCTTATAGACGATGTAGTAAGTTATTACAGCGATCCCAATAGAGCTAATCAGCAATTGGCATTGAGTTCAGGAGTAGCCTTATGTGATCAGAATGAACTCGAACTGTATCAAACACCATTAAACTATCATTATGGATCGATGGGTGGATATTTGACTTGGGATGAGCTTTTGGTCGAATTGGATAGTATGGCTATGCTATATCCCGATTTGGTCACGGTGAAGACACCTATCGGTATTCAGTCGCTAGAAGGTAGAGAAATATATTGGTTGCGTATATCGGATAATGCTACTGTAGATGAAGACGAACCCGAAGTGCTTTATACCGCGCTTCACCATGCTCGGGAGCCCAATAGTCTATCACAGATGATATTCTATATGTGGTATCTTTTGGAAAATTATGCTGAAGATCCGGAGATCAAACAATTAGTGGATGCAACGGAAATGTACTTTATCCCATGTATCAACCCCGATGGATATGTTTTTAATCAGAAAAATCAACCGGATGGCGGAGGGCTCTGGCGCAAGAATAAGCGGTTGATTGGGCCTCAACTGTTCGGTGTCGATCTAAATCGTAATTACGGCTATCTGTGGGGATTGGATGACGAGGGCTCCAGTGCGCATCCGGGCGATCAGACTTATCGTGGTGTATCGGAATTCAGTGAGCCGGAGACGCAAGCGGTAAAGGAGTTTTGCGAAGCGCATGCATTTAAAATAGCTCTCAACTATCACACTTACGGCAATCTGCTTATCCACCCTTGGGGCTACAACGATCAGCCTACGGAGGATAATGAAATTTTTAAAACGATCGGGCGAGAAATGACCAAAGAAAACGATTACTTACTGGGTACAGGTAAGGAGACTGTGGGATATATCGTCAATGGAGATAGTGATGATTGGATGTATGGTGAAGAACTGTCCAAGTCAAAAATATTTTCTATGACTCCGGAAGTTGGAAATGCACAAGATGGATTTTGGCCTGCTCGGGATCGAATAGACATATTGAACAAAAGTGCGCTGCATCAAAATCTTGTAGCTGCACAAGCTCTGCATCCTTGGCTGACAATAGAAGAAAAAATAAAAAGCGAATTTATTTTTGATCGCGATGGTACTATTGTATGGGATCTCAGCAATTTCGGACTAGAAGATGGTGATTTTACTGTTAAGTTCTATACCGAACCATCCAATGTCTTGCTACTGGTCAAAGAAGAGAGCTTTCGGCTCAATTCTATGCAGCAACGAGAGATTTCTATGCCTTTTTATATAGACGACCCAATCGTCTCCGGAAGTGAAGTGGATTTTATAGTAGAGGTAAATTCAGGAGAGTTTAGCTATAGATCTAGATTTAGAAAGACTTTGGCACTCGGTGAGCGCGTAGAAGTGTTAAATGATCGTATCAAAAACTTGGATAACTTTTTGGTCACTACTTCGTGGGGCATATCAGACCAGATATACTTGTCGCTGCCCGGATCACTCGCAGATAGCCCGGAAGGTGATTATGCACCAAATGCTCGTGCTATAGTGACGCTCAATACTCCAATTGATCTGTCGGATGCTATCCAGGCCCATGTCCGATTCGATGCCTTGTGGCAGATTGAAAAGGATTATGATTATGCACAAATACTGGCATCATCCGATGGACTTAATTTTAGTCCGCTTTGCGGCTTTTTTACTAAGCCGGGGAGTGCTGATCAAGCTTTGGACGAACCACTTTACGATGGAGTGTCATTAGGTTGGGTTCAAGAAAGTATGAGTTTGGAAGATTACTTAGGCGAAAAAGAGGTCTTTTTGCGATTTGTATTTATGTCAGATCAGGCAGTAGAGCTTCGAGGAATTTATATCGACAATTTGCTCATTGAGAAAATCACCGGAAGAGTAACAGCTACAGAGGATGTCAACTCTTTATCAGGACTTCGGATATCACCAAATCCGGTAGATAATCAATTGCTGATAGAGACAGAGAATACAGCTGTAGAATGTGTGTTGTATGATCTTACCGGCAAGCCACTCATCCGCCAGAGTATCGCCAAAGACCAAACCCTCATAGAGACCGGTATGCTGAGTTCGGGAGTTTATATGCTACGTATTTATCTCAAAAACGGAGGAATTGTAACCAAAAAACTCATCAAAATATAGTGCCGTATCTTTCTTGTCTTGCTTGATTTAAAGTATATGCCCGATTTGTGGCAAAAAAGTACTTGTTCGGCTTGTCCCCCCATATGGTAGTAGAGTAGGGTAAGCACTTAACTAGTTCTCAAAAGCATACTGAAGGATATTGGCACCCATTCTTAACGCTTTTAAGTGTGCTTCCGGTGTATCATTATGAACTTCAATATCTTCCCAGCCATCACCCAAATCCGATTCATAAGAATAAAAACATACTAAACGTCCCTCCCAAATCAAACCAAACCCTTGTGCAGGCTTTGCATCGTGTTGATGAATCTTGGGCAATCCGTTCTCAAAATCAAACTTGCTATGATAGATCGGATGGTCGAAGGGGAGCTCTACAAAATCCAATTCAGGAAAGACTTGTTTCATCGCCAATCGGACGTAGGGATCAATACCATAGTTGTCATCTATATGCAAAAAACCACCGGCTATCAAGTAAGAACGCAAATTGAGGGCTTCTGTCTGATCAAAGATAATATTGCCGTGACCCGTAATATGAACGAAAGGAAAATTATATATATTCGGGTCACCCGGTTCGACGGTTGCATAGTCTAGCGCAAGACCTGTTTTTAACTCTTGATTGGCAAAGCGGCTGAGGTTTGGAAGGGAGGTAGGATTGGCATACCAGTCTCCTCCTCCTTTATATTTTAAAAGAGCCAACTGCAATTGCCCGCTTTGTGCTAATATCCCACTCCAACAAAGTACTAGTATCAGCGTGCTGATCTTATGATACATATCTTATTATTTTATCGTGCCGAAGGCGGGACTCGAACCCGCATGTCCTAAGGACACACGCCCCTGAAACGTGCGTGTCTACCAATTCCACCACTTCGGCTGTTTCTCCTGCAAATAACGCTATTTTATCTCTCTTTTGTTTATTGGTCCTTTATTTTTTATATATGAACACTCTCGAACGATACTAGTCCCAAAGAGAAAATCTCCCAACCGGACAAAAAAAAGAGTCAAGCGATTATAGAATCACTTGACTCAGCACCGAACCTATGACATCAACTTAGAACATTGATGCATGTAAAGATTAGTACATTATACGCTTGGTAGGTGTATTACTGTTATTTAGTTGGTTAAATGTCGTGTGGGCTACTTTTTAACTCTATATTACCTTGGGAAGAAATATAAGACAGTAGATGCAAAGAGGACTGATGTGTAGTTGTATGGGGTAGTGCTGTTTTCGTTGACAGGAATAACTACCACCAAACTAAAATAAAATATAAGTATTTCTTTTAACTTTTAACTTATTTTGGATAGTTTTGCAATCCACAATTGCCGACGTGGTGGAATTGGTAGACACGCTGGATTCAAAATCCAGTTCTGGCAACAGAGTGGGGGTTCGATTCCCCCCGTCGGTACTACAGTTTATCGTATCTCCTCCAACCGATTTTTTTAATCCGTAACTCCTATATTCTCTCTTAAGCGCTCTAAGTATTTCTTCTTGAGATAATAATCCTTTATTTGTGGTAATGATTGCTCGGGGTTCGTTGGATACCCAAGGAGAGCCGGTTTCAGTTTTTCTCTTAACTGTCGATGTATATCTTCTATTTTTTTGCCAAAAGCAAGGACATTTTTTTTATCATTTGTATTTAATTCCATCAACTCTTCGTTGAGATCCATCATCTCCATCAAAAAATTTTGTGGCAATGATGCACCGGAATCATCCAAGATATCATGGAGTTCCAAAATATATCTCATACGGAGATCTTCATCCTTGAGTGTCTTATATGCCTGATTATTAAAACTTGATTGTTGGAGGGCATCCATCAGTTCATTAGGGTCTGCTTCAGCATGATGGTCAGGGTGATATTTTTTGCTCATCGAGATATACTTATTGCGCAGTTCAGCTCCGTCTATTTCAAAAGATATATCCATATCATAAAACTCGAAATAATTCATATGCAATTTTTTCTAACACATCAAAATAAGCGACTGATGTCCAATCCTATGATATATACCATCAAAAGGAGTAGTATGGCCATGCCGGCCATTGTAGCGTATTGCAGTACCTTTTCGTTAGGCTTCTTACCTGTAATCATCTCTATCAAAATAAATAGAGCATGCCCCCCATCAAGTGCAGGTATCGGCAGTAGATTCATAAATCCAAGAATCATAGAAAGGAGTGCTGTTAAGTTCCAAAACTGAATCCAATCCCAAGTACGTGGAAAAATACGCGCAATCGTAATTGGACCACCCAGACTATCTTTTGCCTTGATCTTACCTGAAAACATCTTGCCCACAGCTTTTATTTGCATCGCCAATGTCTGGACACCTTTGGATACTCCTGCCGGTAAGGACTCAAAAAATCCATATTCTTTTTTATCAAACTTCAGAAACTTGTCCGGACCATACATACTTATTCCGATCATCCCTTCTTCAGTCGTGGTTATACTTAATGGGATAGTATCTTGCCGATTTCTCAGAACAGTCAAATCAAGCTTTTGAGACCTTTTTCCTCTAATGGCTTTTAAAAAATCATTTTGATAGAATGTAGGAATACCATCGAGCATGATGATACGATCATCCTTCTGAATACCGGCTTTTTCCGCAGGCTTAGCTTTGATCACATCTTGCACCTGTAAAGGAAATCTGGGACCAAACAGACTCAAGCGATTAGAACTGTTTTTCGTCAATAACTTGATCCACTTCTCATCAATCCGCACTTTGGTCAACTCGCCTTCGCGCATAACATCGATAAACCCGGCATCATTGATTACAATCTCTTTGATAAGACTACTTTGGTCTAGAGACTTTAGTGTCCGACCGCCTACATTGACGATCTTGTCTCCATCTCGCAAACCCATGTCATACCCAAGCGAGTCAACATAAATACCGTATGTCGCATTTTCAGGACTTAAATACTGCTCACCTTGTGTGTAAAACAACATGGCATATATAAAAAATCCAAGAATAAAATTGACTGTCACTCCACCCAAAATTATTATCAAGCGCTGCCAGGCAGGCTTAGACCGAAATTCCCATGGTTCCGGTTCTTTTTCTAGTTGTTCCGTATCCATACTCTCATCTACCATTCCTGCTATTTTGACATAACCACCCAACGGCAACCAACCGACTCCATATTCTGTTTCTCCTATTTTTTTTGAAAACAAAGAAAATTTTACATCAAAAAAAAGAAAAAACTTTTCGACTCTTGTCTTGAACCATTTGGCGGGGAGAAAATGACCCAACTCGTGCAGTATGACCAGTATGGACAGACTGAGCACAAAGAGAATCACCATAGTAACTATTTCCATAAATTGAGATTATCGTTTATTGTTCAGTAGCTGAAGTGCATTCCGTTAAGTAGAACAAGGTCAAATCCTGACCGGCTATACCTTTGGACAACGCTATTTTGTTTAGATTTGTTCTAAAAAGACGCAAAAGTAATATTTTTTGAAAGCTTTTCTATTTCAAAATACTATATGTTGGTATTAAAGCATTGTAAATCCAAGTTAATATTCTAATAAAAAGGCATACATTGAACTACTTTTTTTCTTACTTGATTGATGACGATGAACTCCTACTGGATGGTGATGAGGCGAGGCATTGTATCAAGGTACTTCGCCGGCAGATAGGTGATCTGATAGAGGTACTTGATGGCAAGGGACGTGTATATCACTGCCGGATCAAAGAGATTAGGCGACACGCTGTGCTAGCAAGTATCCAATCTGCTAACTTCTATGACTTGGGTCAGGATCCTCAGCTCACTATTGCTATCTCACCCTTAAAAAATCAAAAGCGTTTTGAGTGGTTTCTCGAAAAAAGTACTGAATTGGGCATCAGCAGGATAGTACCATTGCTCTGTCACCGTACGGAAAAAACCAGAATCAAACGCGAGCGATGGTGGCAGATAATGGTTGCTGCTATGAAGCAATCCGGACGCTACTATTTGCCTATATTGAACGATCTGACGGACTATGACAAATTTATCGCGGAGACAACAAGTAATACGGGCAAATATATAGGCTATTGTGCTGCAACTTTACCAAAATTTCAAGATTACTTGCCGGGTAAATACAAGGGGATTCGAGTACTAATAGGTCCCGAAGGAGATTTTACTCCTGATGAGTACCAACGTGCACTTGAAGCCGGTTATAAGGGCGTTAGTCTGGGTCCTAACCGATATCGCACAGAAACTGCAGGTATGCTCGTGGCTGCTTTGGTGCATAGTTGTTTGTGATCTCTTTTACTCTTAATTTTCTATCCAGATCTCTTGCAGGAGCTTAAAATGTCCTGTGAGAATTCGTCTTCCGACGTATAGATATTCTGCTATCCAAGAGCATAGCTTCAGCAGTCCGGAAAATACCTGAAGAATGTTCATTTTATTAGGATGCAATATAGAGCCGCCTAATGCAGAATAAATGGATGTTAAATAGTGCCCGGAAAAAGATAAAAATTATTATATATCTAGTTATCAATAATGTATGTATTAAGAAAAAACATAAACCTTCTGATATTTTAAATATTTTAAAATACCCCCCCTTCCCGGCCAAAACCTAATGCGCAACACGCATTTTTGCAAAAACCATAGACTTTTTCTTTACCAATTAATACCCCAAAAACTGAGTCGTTTACCCTCACGACGAGGCAGATAACCCAAGCGACTGCGCACCCCTCTTTTTTTAAGAGAGCGGGGATGCGTAGTACTGTTGTCCTCCCCAAACCCCCTCCAAAGGGGGACAAGGTCACTACTCGCTTATGCGCTGGACAGCTTATGCGCTTGTGATCCACGATTTAGACATCTCGGATTATCCGAGGAGGCACGACGAAGCAGTCGCAATCCTACGGACACGTTTCTAACCGCAAAGGACGCAAGTGGGGGAGTGGTTTACCGTCACTACGAGGAGGAAGAATGACCTAACTAGTTTTTTTAAAAAATAACAGCACTTTTGCTAACTTAAACGTTATTTAAAAAAAATTACTATATTCGTAATTGTAAATTCATTTCGTGTTTATTATTCTGATAATAAAACGAAGTGCTTATTCTTTCACCTAAATATTTTATCATTATGTTTTATCAAAAAATTTTATCCCCCCCCCCCCCTGTTAATCAAATTATTATTTTGTAACATCTTCTTGATGCTTAGCTTTTATTCTCATTCTCAAATTTCAAATATGAGAGGAGTACACGGCTTTGTCTTTGATGACTGCACCGCCAACCCTATAGAAGGAATTAAGGTATGTGCCTTTAATCATTCGACCAATAGAAATGATTGTACGGTCACCGATAGCGATGGAAAGTATCATATACCTATATACACATCAGGTATTTGGATAACTGTAACGACAAATAATCAGTCTGAAAATATTTTTAATTATCCCGGATTCGCCTTCGTTAATTTTGATATTGTTTCTCCTGTGGACTATATGAGAGTCGTGAATTGTGCAACCGGTGAGAGCAAGTTAATATATAGCACAGACTTTAGTACGCGACCGACTATAATTTCTTGTGAAAAATGGGATTTGAAATTTGATACAGATTATAATCAATATGGTCCTTATGATTATTTTTATACAGTTAGAAGTTTTTTCCCTTGGGGAGGAAACACCGTTCTTCGACAATGGTCAATAGGATGTGATAATCCAAATAATCCACCGGAATCAATAAATTGTGCCGGAATCGATTTGACCGAGAAACTCCGAGGGCTACCCAATGCAGTCTATCAAATTACTCTCGTAAAAGCTTGTTGCGACCGAGGAGATGGTGACTTCCCACGCCAGATTACTTCAGGCCTCGTCACGTGGCAAAACTCCGAAAGTCCTGTTGTTGATTTTAAATTTCTTGCATCTTTTGAGATCGAAGATCTCAATGGAGAAAATGATAACAATGGAATGATCGACTTTATCTCGGACTCAAGACCCGGTCCGTTACTCGGTGATATAAGTAGTGGATTTAACGGTTCTTTTACCACAGGTAATAATATAAGTAATTATAATGTAAAAATAGAAGGAGTGAATTGTGAGGGGCAAATTGTACTTGAGACAGTTTATAACGAAAATTTCCAACCGGATGCCACGGGAAAACTGCCGGACAATTTTCTCTTTGCCGCCAATGTAAAAGATGCAAATGGGACACCATTGTTTTTGTCCAAACGTGGGGAATGTTTCAAATTTACTCTATCTGCAACCAATGCATGTGGAACGGATTCTAAATCGAGTTATTTTAAGATTACGGAGAGTTGTATGTACTGTATGGATGCCCCTGACAAAAACCCTATAGCGCAGCAAGTACATAAGATTTTTTCAGAATCAAATAATACTGATATAGAGTCTGCGCAGGGTATATCGCTTGAGTTCCCGACTATAAATGATCGGCAAGAGGTTCCGACGAGTATATACCCCAACCCCGCAGATGATCAGCTCTACATCCGCTCATCGGTACTCCAATCTTGGGATATCTATAATAGCAGTGGTCAGCATATCCTACAAGGCACAGATAGAAATATACATGTCAACTCCTTACAAAAAGGTCTCTATCTGATCGATATAAAAACTGTACAGGGCAGTAAAATATTAAAATTTGTAAAACAATAACTTATGTTAGAGAGATGGGCATAGCTAGATGCTCATCTCTGTTTTTTTTTAATATCATTTAAAATTATTTAAGGTATGCGCTTACTCTGCTTCATGATATGGATAAGCACTGTTGGCATGAGCTATACTTTTGGACAGAATCTCGTGCTGAATCCAAGCTTAGAAGAGTATATTTCCTGCCCTAAGGAGGATGGTGATTTTGATGGCTTAGTTAAGGATTGGCGTAGTTATGAACTTCCAGTAACATATTTGCAATGTGATTATCGTCCTGATTGGTCATTAAGGGTTGACCCTTACGACGGTGAGGCCATGTGCGCAATGAGATATTTTGACCCCGCAGGAGTTGGTGACCCGAGAAGAGGTTATGTTCATGGTACACTGAGCTCAAAGCTCCTTCGAGGTAAGAGGTACTATATAGAATATTTTTTACACCTTCTTTTTGGCATAAATTTGCATGATCAATTTTCTGTCTATTTTACTCAAGATCCTCTGGATCAGATAATCAAAAATGACGACATCCCCCCATATTTTGTACTTTCGGCACAGATCAACAACCAAAAAGGTATCCTTAAAGATACGATTAATTGGATCCCAATGACCGGATGTTTTGTCGCTGATGGAGGAGAGCAGTATTTTTCCATGGGCAATTTTTTGCACGACTCGATGGTTAATTTTATAAATTTCGTTCACCATTCCGGTAGTATGGAGTTTATAGATTATGTCCGATTATTTGAGGTGGATGACCTTGTCTATACAGACACCATTTTATGTCAGAATACCGGGTTTGTACCCAATACATATGATTTGAAAGGACTCAAAACCATGCTCGACGGTGTGGAGATCAATCGTTTTGTAGCAGATCAAGAAGGCATCTACGAGATAGAGTATGTGCTGGATGGTTGCGGGGTCATTGGTCGTAGTATGGTCGAAGTGATTCCTTGTAGAGAATGTGCACAAAACATCACCCCCTCTTATTCAATCTGCATAGACTCCATATTGTCCTTGGAAGATCTTATGGCGGATAATCTCATCCATACTGACCCGACGACGGGAGAAATAGTTACCGAATTCTCCAGAGGGCAAGTGGGCACTTATCAGCTCGATATATTTTCTGTTGATTGTTCTGTAGTAGGCACCGCTGACATAGAAGTAGTAGATTGTTCTGCCTGTAAACTCTATTTGCCAAATGTTTTTACTCCAAACGATGATGGAATAAATGATTTTTTTAGAGCTTTTGCTGCTTGTGATGTAGTAAGCTTTGAAATGAGTATATTCAATCGTTGGGGAGATATGGTGTTCCATTCTTCCGATATGAATCTAGGGTGGAATGGATATCACAATAACACTCCGGCGGACAATGGCGTATATGTCTATATGATTCGATATAAGCAAAATGGATACCCTTTTAAATCTATAAAAGGAGATGTCACTTTATTGTCTTGGAGGTAGATGTCTTGTAGAATTCGATTTGAACGGCCCCTCACGACGCGAGGCAGAAAAACCAAGCGACTGCGCACCCCTCTTTTTTTAAGAGAGGGGTCGGGGGGCGTAGTACTGTTGTTCTCCCCCTAACCCCCTCCAAAGGGGTTGTCCTCCCCCTAACCCCCTCCAAAGGGGGACAAGGTCACTACTCGCTTATGCGCTGGACAGCTTATGCGCTTGTGATCCTCGATTTAGACATCTCGGATTATCCGAGGAGGCACGACGAAGCAGTCGCACCACTCGATGGCAGCATAAAAAATGGTTCGTAATTAGAAATCAGTGGTTCATGCTTGTATTATATTTTAGAGAAATAGTCTGACTAGTAGCTGTTTTTTAAAATAATTCTGTTATCTTGCTCATCAATCATGGTAGGAAATGTAAGAGCAACATGACTTTAGGCAACGTTTTTGCTATAAAAGTAGTATTATATTAATTACAAACACTCAAGAAACAAAAGATTAGATGCTGCGAAATGTACTTCTTCTATTATTGGCATTTTGTACCATAAAGCAACTAAGAGCTCAGTGCGATGTGCCGATCGTAGATGCAGGACCTGATTTGACTGTCTGCTTTAATACGGGAGGCACTGAGGTTACCCTTGAGGGTACTGTAGAAGGTCTTTTCACAAACCCTATATGGACACCTAATATCAACATAGTTGATCGCTTTACGCTCACACCTACTGTAAGAGTCAACGGTCCTGCTACATACACACTTACCGTCACCGCACTCAATACACTGAACCTCATTGAAAACGGTGACTTCGAAGATGGAGTAACTTTTTCTACGCAATATACAGAAAACGATACTTTGGTAGAGCCGGGCACCTTTGATCTGGTGCGTGATGCATCAAGACGTAATATCCCCGGAAATTTTTGTAGAATGGGTGATCTCTGCCCCGAACCCAATCAAGGCAGATTCCTCGCTGTCAATGGAAGTACAGTCCCACGTACTATACTTTGGTGTCAAGAAATCGACATCAAACCGATGACAGACTATGTGATCAAAATGTGTCTGATGAACATAGACGCAGAACCACCTGAGCCCAATATGCCCAGCTTGGCGGAACTCCAAGTAGTTTTTGACCAAGACCAAAATGGCGCTCCGCCTTTTGTTTTTGGTCCATCCTTCCAAGTCCCGCCCGATCCTTGTGACTGGCAGTGTTTTGAAAGAACCTTTTTCTCCAGAGACCTGACCGGGCTCGTTGCTATGTGCATCGGAGATGCCAATGTCGATCAAGACGGAAATGATTTTGGCATCGATTGTATAGAAATGTACGAAATATGTGATGAATATACAGATGATATATTTATAGATGTAGATCCGCTGCCGGTCGTACCCTTTGATACGATTAAATGTGCAGGAGAACGAATAAATATCGGTGGTAGATTCTTTGATGATCCGGGCACTTTTGACGTATTGCTCCACGAAAATGATGATGAATGTGATACACTATTGGACATTACGATTGAAGACTTTACTTCTATGGTGGAGTACATACACGGCCCACTTGAATTGACTTGTGATGACACCATCGTACTATTAGGTGCTTTCTTCAGTAGCAATCTCGAGATAAATCCCGATCTGATTTCATATCACTGGACGACCTCCAATGGCAATATATTGAGCAATCCGGATACAAGCTTTATAACTGTCAATAAAGCAGGTACTTATCGCGTAAGGGTAGATCTTAACGACCCGAGCATAGTTTGTGATGTGGATACCGCCGGGACAATCACTGTCGTGGACAAAACCAAAATACCCAAGGCTATGGCCGGACCGGACATGTTTATGGGTTGCCTCGATACGACCATTATGCTCAATGGTATTGGGTCTGATGTAGGTGACTCTATAGCTATCAAGTGGTTGACTACCAATGGCACGATCGTCAAAGATACTTTTACACTCACTCCGACAGTATCTGATTCGGGTATCTATGTCCTCGAAATACTTAATAAAGAAACCGGATGTATCGCCTATGACACTGTACAGGTCGTCATGGACAGAACACCTCCTATGATCGTAGCACCGGACTCGTTGGCATACGATTGTGCATCCACCTCACTTCTTTTAGATGCTACAGGATCCTCTAGTGGAGGACGATTCGAAATTCTATGGACAACTTCCGGTGGTAATATAGTAAGTAGAAATGACAGTTTGATCGTTTTGGTTGATGGACCGGGCATATACCACTTGCTCATCACCGATACGCTCAATCAATGTATCGCTGAAAAAGACATCAAAGTCTTTGGTAATGATCAATCACCTTCTGTAGATGTAGGTCCGGATCGTACCATCACTTGCGACTCTTCGGAATTTGACTTGATCGCTGTATTTGGAAATGTAGGCCCGAATTTTACGATCAACTGGACTACCATCGGAGGAAATATTATCGGTGCTACAGATCAAACTATGATTAGAGCAGATGCAGCAGGCATATACATCTTTACTGTCATCGACCAAGAAACTACTTGTATCGGTACGGATACTCTCAGAATCGGGGTCGATCAGAATATCCCTACCGCAGTTGCCGGAAGTGATAAAATCCTCGACTGTGACTCTTCTTCTGTAACGCTCAATGCTTCGGGAAGCTCAAGCGGACCTAATATTAGATACCAATGGACCACCCTTACGGGAAATATCATCAGCGGGGCTACTACTCGTATGCCGGTGGTCAATAGTTCGGGAGTCTATGTGATCGAAGTTATCAATATATCCAATGGATGTACAGCAAAAGATAGCGTCCGAGTAAGTACGGATGTCGGTTTCCCAAATATCAATATTCAACTTCCGGATACCATCAATTGCCTCCAAAATCAAATCATAATCGATGCATCCCAATCAAGTAGCGGTGGTAATTTTGTACCAATGTGGACAACGGCAGACGGCACCATCGTTTCCGGAGCCAATAGCCTTACCCCTACAGTCAATCGCGGTGGAACCTATGTGCTCACTATTGTAAATAGTGCCAATAATTGTGATAATTCGGGCACAGTTACTGTGTTTGAGTTTACCGATCAGCCGATTGCTGATGCAGGCCAAGATGCACGCATCACTTGCATAGATGACGTGCTGACACTTGACGGTTCCGGATCTACTTCGGGCAGTGAGATTATCGTAATCTGGACTACTTCAGATGGCAATATCGTCAGCGGTGCCAATACCCCTCAACCGGTTGTCGATCGTAGCGGCAGCTATACTATACGGATCATCAATAGATTGAGCCATTGTGAGGCTACGGATATGGTTCAGGTCACTTTAGACCAAAATCCACCTAGGGCTGATGCAGGTCAATCACAGGAGATCGACTGTCAAAACCAAGATGTTACTCTGGATGGAAGTGGATCGGACTCAGGTCCCAACATCAGTTATCAATGGACGACCACAGGTGGTAATATCATCTCGGGTGCATCAAGCGCCATTGCCAGGGCCAATGCCACAGGATGGTACTATATCACAGTCACTAATACTATCAATGGCTGTCAGGCAATCGATAGTGTCCAGGTAACTCGAAGCGCAGATCTCCCAACGGCAAATGCCGGGACTGATCGCGAGTTGACTTGTTTGATTAGCCAAGTACAGTTGGACGGCTCCGGCTCAGACAGCGGTCCCAATATTTCTTACCAATGGACCACTACAGATGGTAACATCGTCTCCGGGGCTACCTCTACTACTCCTATAGTAGATCGCCCGGGTACTTATGTCATCGAAGTAACGAACTCCCTCAACAACTGCTCAGCGGTAAGCAGCGTGCGAGTGACTGCCAATTTAGAAACACCTAATGTGCAGATCCAAACACCGGAACTCCTCTCCTGTACCAATACCTCGGTTACTTTGGATGGCTCAGCGTCGGATAGCGGACCCGGAATTACTTACGAATGGAAAACCACGAATGGAAATATCTTGTCCGGTAGATTTAGCAATCAAGCTAGGGTAGATCAGGTGGGTACCTATTTGCTAGTAGTCACAAGAGCAGATAATGGATGCAAAGACTCTTTGAGTATTTCGGTGATGCAAGATCAAAGTATCCCTCGAGTGATAATCAACCCACCGGATTCGATTACTTGTAATAATGATATGGTGACCATAGATGCTTCCGGAAGCAGTACCGGTGATGTCAACTACTTATGGACAACGACAGATGGACAGATTTTGACTGATCCTACTCAATGGATTATCACCGTAGGGCGAGTTGGAACCTATAGGCTTACTATCACGGATAATGCTACAGGATGTCCCAATGATGCGCAAGTAACTGTGGGTGCCAATACTCAACTACCTATCGTCCATGCAGGTGCTGATTTTAGCATCTTCTGTGGTCAGACAGATATTCAACTGCTCGGTCAGATCATTAGTGCTACCGGCCCTATAGCTGCTGAATGGACTACTACAGATGGCGAAATTATCGGTAATCCATTTAGCCTCGGGATACAAATCGGGATGGAAGGGACATATACTTTAAATGTCCAAGACCAAAACAATGGCTGTACCTCTAGTGATCAGATTACTGTAACCCTTATTGACGAGCTTTTTGTAGAGTTAGATATCACGCAACCGGACTGTGGTATGGATCTTCCATTTATTGATATTGCTGAGGGCTTGGGTACGCCCCCATATCGCTATTCGCTCAATGAGGGAGCTAGTTTCAAAAATTTTCCAATTACAAACTTTGAGCCAGAGACGACATACTATTTATTGATTGAAGACGATTTAGGTTGTACTACTCATGACACTGTTGTGATCGGAGGTATAGGATCGATCAGTGTCCAAATAGAAAAACCTCCGCTGATCAACCGCGGCGAATCTGTCCAGTTGCATCCTATCTTATCTCGTCCTTTTGGAGATCTGGACACTATTATTTGGTCACCTCCGGACTTCCTAAATCACACCAATATACTTAACCCTACAGCTACTCCGGATGACGAAATTATCTATACTATTTATGTCGAAACTTATGACCATTGCTGGGATACTTCTTCGGTGCGCGTATTCGTAAAAACACCCTTAGACTTCTATATCCCAAACATCTTTTCTCCCAATCGGGACAACATCAATGACTGGTGGACGATATATGGCAATGAACGTGTAGATCGCATACTCGACCTGAGGATTTTTGATCGATGGGGAGAAATGCTCTTCCAACGCTTTGACTTTGCACACAGTGATGAGCGACTTGGTTGGAATGGTCGGTTCAATGGACAGCTCGTACCGGTTGGAGTTTATGTCTATACCGCGCATGTCCGACTGACTGATGGGGAGGTGATACCTGTCACCGGGGATGTGACCGTAATTAGATAAGTATAGTTGAGCGACTGCAACGAGTTTTCTGGATTTAATAAACCCACTCAAAGGCATACATTGACGATCCATAAAGGACTTCGTCGCTGTACAATGTCAATACTGTCAGACTACGGATATATTTTATTTTGACTATCTTTGCTGCGGAATAAGACACTCTATCGCTGTAGTGAAGCTACAGAGGAAAGTCCGGACAAGGTAGAGCACTGTACCACTTAATGCGTGGGCTCCAATAGAGTTTGGAGACAGTACTGTCACAGAAAATAACCGCTTTTCCTCAGGGAAGAGTAAGGGTGAAAACGTGTGGTAAGAGCGCACGAGATCGTTCAGTAATGGTCGATCTGGACAGCTTGCAGCTTGCAATGCCAAGTATATCCCGATCGTTCGTAAGGACATCTGCTTGCTCGGCGGATATATCGGGAGGGGTAGGCAGCTCAGATAAATGATAGAGACTTCTTGTGGTCTTATGATCAGAGAAGTACAGAATCCGGCTTATCGTCTTATTCCATTTTTTTGTGCTATGATGACAGTCTCTTCGGATTTGAAACCATAGAGATTGTCCTTTTCTACTTCAAAGTTTTTGCTTTGGATATCGAAACCTACACTACGGAGGCGATGGACCAGTCCTGATATGGAGTAGATTCTTACATGGTCTTTCTGCCCAAAGTGGATGAGCCGATCTTCAGGACGCGTTATTGCTGCATTTTCGTAGATGCTTCCGGACTTAAAGGGAGTTTGGATATAACATAGTCCACCGGGTTTTAAAATTCTCCATAATTCGCGCATGGCTGGTAGATCATCGGTGACATGTTCTAGTATATGATAGCAAATGATGATATCAAAACTATTATCCTTTTCTTGGATAGATTCTATATTTAGTTGTTTATCTGCTTGAAATTCGTCGGAATAGTCCGAAGTGGTATAGTTAAGCCCTGGTATGGATAGTATTTTTGATCTAAGACATTTCGGTGGCGAAAAATGGAGAATTGTCTTATTTTGGATGTCATCCTGGATGATCGACCACAGTCGCCGTGTTCTACCCAAAGATCCGCACCGAGGACAAAGCTGATCACCATTTTTTAGGTTTACGAATCGCGACATAGAAAACAAACATATATTGCATTGAAATGTATTGCCGTAGTAAGGTAATGCTACTATATATCTTAGGATGCTTTCATATCGTTTGAGCGCTGAAGAGGGTAGCAGACGTTTTACAAATTCATACATAGTTATCAATAGATACTCGGTATCAAACCATTTTTTCAGGTCGTACCCATTGGTCAAACTCTTTTTCGGAAAGAAAGCCCAGGGATACGGCTGCTTCCTTCAGCGTAGTACCTTCGGCATAAGCTTTTTTGGCAATTTTAGCAGCCTTGTCATATCCGATTTTTGTATTGAGTGCGGTGACGAGCATGAGCGAATTATGGAGATTTTGATCTATGCGCTTTCGGTTAGGCTCCAGGCCTGCGATACAATTTTCATCGAAACTATTACATGCATCACCGATGAGGCGCGCCGAAATCAAAAAATTATAAATCATCACCGGTTTAAATACATTGAGCTCAAACTGACCTTGCATACCAGCTACATTTATAGTTACATCATTGCCTATGACTTGAGCCATAGCCATAGTAAGTGCTTCTGCTTGGGTGGGATTGACCTTGCCGGGCATAATGCTTGATCCGGGTTCATTGGCAGGGATGAGGATTTCACCGATTCCGGAACGGGGACCGGAGGCAAGCATACGGATATCATTGCCGATTTTCATCAAAGAGCAGGCGACGGTTTTTAGTGCACCGTGTGCCTCTACGATGGCATCATGTGCTGCGAGTGCTTCGAATTTATTCTTGGCAGTCAGGAAGGGTAGTCCTGTGTTTTGGGCTATTTTTTTGGCGACAAGTTGAGCGTACCCTTTAGGGGTATTGAGTCCGGTGCCTACAGCTGTACCACCTAAAGCGAGCTCGCGGAGATGTTTTAGACTATTTTGAATGGCTGCCATACCATGGTCGAGTTGAGATACATATCCGGAGAGTTCTTGACCAAGAGTTAGTGGAGTAGCATCCATAAAGTGGGTGCGACCGATCTTAACTATTTTACCAAAAGCCTTGGATTTTTGGTCGAGTGTGTCACGTAGTTTTTTGATTCCCGGAAGGGTAGTGTGGATCAGCATTGTATAGGCAGCTATGTGCATAGCGGTGGGAAAGGTATCGTTGGATGACTGTGATTTATTGACATCGTCATTGGGGTGGAGCACTTTTTTGGTATCAGTAAGTTTCCCTTTTTTGAGTACATGAGCACGATGGGCGATCACTTCATTGACATTCATATTGGACTGGGTACCGGAACCGGTTTGCCATACGACTAATGGAAATTGGTCGTCGAGCTTTCCGGCGTAGATTTCATTACATACGCGCTCGATGAGTTTGGCTTTGGACTTAGTCAAGACACCAAGTTCGGCATTGGTCTGCGCTGCGGATTTTTTGAGCACGGCAAAGGCTCGAATGATCTCCTTAGGCATCCTTTGTCCCCCGATTTTAAAATTTTGTAGAGAGCGCTGGGTCTGTGCTCCCCAATATTTGTCTGCAGGGACTTTGACTGCGCCTATACTGTCGTATTCTGTACGGTAGTTCATGGTTATAAGATTTTATGTCTGATATAAAATAAGCTCAAATCTACGGAGTTTAGAGCTATTCATCTCATTGTGTGTATAAAGTTTTGCTCTTTATAAACAATCTTACAAATGAAGGGTTTTAAATCTATCAATCATTTAAAAAAAATCAAAATTATGTCATTTGTACTACCGGATTTACCTTATGCTTTTGATGCTTTAGAGCCTCATATCGATGCTCGAACGATGGAGATTCATCACGGCAAGCATCATAATGGATATACCAACAAACTCAATGCTGCGATTGCAGGCACTGCACTCGAAGGTAAGACTATCGAAGAAATATTAGCTGGTATATCATCAGCTTCTACTGCTGTTCGGAATAATGGTGGAGGCTATTATAACCATGCACTGTTTTGGACGGTGATGTCTCCCGATGGAGGAGGTGAGCCTACAGGCGCATTAGCCCAAGCCATCCAAAATGCTTTTGGTTCTTTTGAGGACTTTAAAGAGGCTTTTTCTGCTGCTGCCAAAACACGCTTTGGATCAGGTTGGGCTTGGTTGAGCGTAGATTCTAATGGAAAACTTCAAGTGAGTTCTACACCAAACCAAGACAATCCGCTGATGGATATCGCAGAAGTGCGTGGTACGCCGATTCTGGGATTGGATGTTTGGGAACACGCCTATTATCTCAATTACCAAAACCGAAGACCTGACTATGTCGCTGCTTTTTTTAATGTAATACATTGGGATGAAGTCGCCAAAAAATATAATGCACTAGTCTAAGAAAGATATAGTTTAAAAAATGCTTACTTTTAAAGCCTCGATAAATTTTTATCGAGGCTTTTTTTTATGCAATATATACTAAAAACAGAACGATTTTACTTGCGTCGGTTTATTCCTGATGATGCGAAACATATCTATGCTCTCCATGCTGATCCGGAGATTATGTTTTTTACAGCAGACACACCCTTTGTATCTGTACAAGAAGCTCGAAATTTTATCAAGTCTTATCCCTATTACAAAAGAGATGGCTTTGGTCGATGGGCGGTCATACCTATTAGAAATCAAAATATGATCGGATGGTGTGGATTGCAATATAATGAGCTCCATCTAGTCGATCTGAGTTTTCGCTTTTTTAAGAAGTTTTGGAATCAAGGTATAGCTACCGAAGTAGCAACTGCTTGTCTGAATTATGGGCTGCATGTATTGAAACTACAAAGAATCGTCGCTCGTGTACATGCCGATCACCTTGCATCCATTCGCGTAATCCAAAAATTGGGTATGAAATATTATACTACCGATAAATGTAGAGGAGTATCCGGATTCTTGTATTTCGAAACAACGAATTAATCTTAGAATGAGCTACTCGTCTCTTTCTAGGAGTGATAATTATTACAAATTCTTATCTGTTTTTTACGCATACTCATTATGCACAATACTGTATTTAATTATAATGATATTTGAGCTATTGAATTAATTTTTTTAACATCAAACAAAACAATTAACCGATGACCATACGATTTTATGTAGTACAATTTGTTTTACTCTCTATCTTGTTTTCCTCCTGCAAACGTAATATATCCAAAAAAGACAATGCATTTTTTACACAATATGTCGCTGCATTTACCGCCGGAGAAATTGATGTCGATGACGAAATCATTGTAGAGTTTGCTACGGAGCTCAGTCCGGCACAACAAAATACCATAGCCAACTCTGCTGTCCTCCGTTTTGAGCCGCGTATCAAAGGAAAAGCTGATTTTGTCAATAGCAGAACATTCCGATTCATACCGGAAGAACACTTACTATACGGAACACAATACACAGCATCAGTTAATCTGAAAAAAGTTTTTCCAATGATCGAAACCGACGAATATTTTCGTTTTTCATTCGGAACCAAACACCAATCATATACCTACACCAATGAAGGATTAAAAACCTACAACGTGGACGACCCTTCTTTACAATATATAAGTTTTGAGTTCAAAACCAATGCAGCAGCGTATCCTGATCAAATCAAAAAAATGGTGCATCTTGAGATTGATGGTCGAAAACCAAAAATAAAATGGCAGCATTTTGACAGTGAAAATAGACACCTCTTGAGGGTGGACTCTATACGAAGAACAGCAGAACCGCAACAACTTATCATGGATATCAATGGCAAAAGAATCGGGGCAGAATCCAAGGATCGTATCCGATATCAAATACCTAAAGCTGGCGAGTTTTTTTTGGTCAACCATCAAATGGTGCGAAAAAATAATCCATATATACGACTCGTCTTTTCAGATCCTATCGACCCAAAAATGGACCTAAAAGGTCTGGTATATATTCCTGATATAAATGCACAATACGATGTAAAGGGCAATGAGATTCTATACTATCCATCTCAAAACTTGATAGGCGATTATGATCTGTATATCGACAAAGCTATACGCAATGTACAAAACCATAGCTTACAAAATCCTCAGACCATCAAGATACATTTTCAAAAATACCATCCCGAAATAGCTCTAAAAAGTAAAGGTGTCATACTCCCAAACTCTTCCGGATTGTTCCTGCCCATCCGTGCTGTCAATCTTTCGGCCATACGTGTAAGAGTCGTCCGCATCATGGCCAAAAATATATCTTTTTTCTTACAGAACAACAGTTATGATGGTGATGAACAGTTAAAAAGAGTCGGCCGTATAATCTATGAAGGAATCGTTCCACTCAAACTCAAAAAAGGCCAATATCGCGGTAGTTGGAGTGACTTTACCTTAGATCTGACGCAGTTTTTTGATGCAGAACCCGGAGCTATCTATCGAATATATCTCGCTATGGATTACAATGCCTCTACCTATCCCTGTAAGCAAGAAGAAGAACAGGCAAAATCCGTCTTTGTGGATTATTCGGAGAATGACCCATTCATAAAAAATGATCAAAACTACTGGGACTATTTTGGCTATGACATCAATAGAAATCGCTCCGAAGCTTTCAACTGGAGAGATCGTCGAAATCCTTGCAAACCTTCATACTATCTAGACAGAAGAAATGTCATCAGCCAAAATGTTTTGGCATCCAATCTTGGCTTGATGGCCAAAACGGACGATCAGGGTTTGGCAGTCACCGTAACCGACCTAATCCATGCCAATCCACTCTCAGGTGTAGAATTGAGCATACTCAACTTTCAAGGAGGCGAAATAGCTAAGGCCAAAACCAATGATGAAGGTATGGCGCGCATCGAATTTAAAGGCAAACCTTATTTGCTTGTAGCATCCTTAGGACATCAGCGCGGATACTTGCGACTCGCCGAAGGCGATGTGCGCTCGCTCAGTATGTTTGAAGTCGAAGGTGTAAAAGCTACGGATGGTATTAAGCTTTTTCAATATGCCGACCGAGATGTATGGCGACCGGGAGATATGATCTACCTTCAGGCAGTTATCGAAAATAAGCAAGAACAATTACCACTCGGCCACCCAATCATTTTTGAACTTTTTGACCCTAAAGACAAGCTCGTCTATAAAGACATCGTCAGTTACAACGGTAACAGTATATATCCTTTTCACATAAAAACCAATCCAAATAGCATTACGGGAGTTTGGAGATCCGTCATCAAAATCGGTAACCAATCTTTTAGCAAAAATCTAAGTGTAGAGACCATTAAGCCCAATCGTCTCAAGATCGATATCCACCCGGATAAGCCCTTTTTTGATGCATCGGACAAAAAGCTGCGTTTTGAACTTCGCGCCGCTTGGCTACATGGAGCCAAAGTTGCGTATCTTCGCACCGACGTACGCATGAAGATGCGCCCCTTGCATACCACTTTTGATGACTACGAAAACTATAGCTTTGACGACCGAACCCGATCTTTCAAAGACAAAGAGCATCTAATCTTTGAAGGTAAACTCGATGAGGACGGTAAGAGGAATATCTACTATCCTATCAAAATACATGCACAAGTTCCCGGAAAACTTAGTTTTGACCTCACCACCAAGGTGTACGAACCGGGTGGTAATTTTAGTATTGATCGCTTTGATATACCATATGCACCATATGACTATTACGTCGGCATAAAAATACCTAAGGGTAATGGATGGCGAAATGCACTGATGCACAACGAAACGAATATCATGCAGATCGTTTCATTGGATCCTTCCGGAAATAAAGCAGACGAGCGAAATCTGAAGATCGAGCTCTTCAGAATAGACAGAAGCTGGTGGTGGGACTATACCGATAGCCGATCCAACTTCATCAACAACCAATATCTCAAAAAGATCAAGACGGAAGAAGTCACCACTAGATATGGTAAGGCTCAGTATCACATACCATCAGATATAAAATGGGGGATGTATCTGATCCGTGTAGTGGATACTAAAAGTGGACATGCCACAAGTGAGCTATTCAGAATGAGCTACAACTGGGATCAGCAAAATCAAGCCGGTACTCCTGATGACATCAAGGAAGGCGCCAAGATGCTTCAGATGGAACCCGACAAAGATCGATACAATATCGGTGAGCGTGTCCGCATAAATTTGCCTAAAATCAAAACCGGCCGAATCCTGGTAAGCCTGGAAAAAGGATCGACCATCTTAGAGCAGTTTTGGGCAGATGCCACTTCCAAACAATCCAAAATCGAATTTATTACTAGGCCGGAGATGGCACCCAATGTCTATGTACATGTCAGTCTGCTCCAACCACATGACCAGACTGTCAATGACCTGCCGATTAGACTCTATGGTGTCCAATCTATTGAAGTGAATGACCAGAGCAATCGTCTGCTGCCGGATATCAAAACTCCGGACACATGGCGACCGGAGACGACACAAAAGATCACCGTTTCCGAATCGAATGGACATGCTATGGAATATACATTGGCTATAGTGGATGAGGGTCTGCTGGCATTGACTAACTTTCAGACTCCCGACCTTCATAAACATTTTTATGCCAAAGAGGCACTTTTAGTACAGACCTGGGATATGTATGATTGGGTTATCGGTGCACAAAGTGGCGAGCTGGCAAGCTTGCTCTCCGTTGGTGGAGATGCTTCCAAACCCAATTATGGCGCGATGAAGGCCAATCGTTTTCCTCCTATGGTACGATTTATAGGTCCATTTAAACTCAAAGCAGGTGCCCACAATGAACACACTATCGATGTGCCCAATTATGTAGGGGCAGTCCGGGTTATGGTCGTTGCAGCTGATCAAGGCAAATACGGACGAGTTGACAAAAATATTTTAGTCAAAAAACCTCTCATGGTGCAGGCGACCCTGCCCAGAGTATTGGGACCGGGCGAAAGGCTCAGTATGCCCATCAGTGTATTTGCACTCGAAGACAAAATCAAAGATGTGCGCATAACGCTGAAGACCAACGCTTTGATCAATACGCTGAACAAATCCCAAACTATACATTTTGATAAAACGGGTGATCAAGTCGTTTATTTTGACTTAGATATTCCGAAGCAGATCGGAATAGCGGATATCCAAATATCCGCTGTCTCAGCGGACGAACGGGCTACAGAAAATATCCAAATTGAAGTACGTGCACCCAATCCGTTGATGAGCGAAAGACTATTCTACCGCTTAGATCCCGGAGATCAATTGGATACAGTGGTGGCGGCTATCGGGATACAAGGCACCAATGAAGCACGCATAGAGCTGACGCACCAATTGCCTATCAACTTATCGGAGCGACTCAGTTATTTGACCGGATATCCACATGGATGTATTGAGCAAACCACCTCTTCAGTATTTCCACAGCTTTATTTGGATAAAATCATTTCCATGGATACCGGCCGGATCAGTACCATCGAAGCTAATATCAAAGCCGGAATCCGGCGCATCTATAGTATGCAACTGCCTAACGGTGGCATCGGTTATTGGCCGGGAGATAGAACAGCCTCTGCCTGGGGGACCAATTACGCAGGTCATTTTATGCTAGAAGCTAAAAATAAAGGGTATCGGCTACCCGAAGCATATCTAAATTCTTGGTCAAAATACCAGACCAAAATGGCCAATCACTGGTTGCCGAGTAGTTATACTTATCGAAATGCAGACCTGATTCAGGCCTACCGCCTTTATACTTTGGCTTTGGCCAATAAACCGGCCATCGGTGCTATGAACCGATTGCGCAATGAGGCAAATCTGTCGGATCAAGCCAAATGGAGACTGGCGCTCAGTTATGCACTGATCGGTCAACAAGCCACGGCACTCCAATTGATCAACAGAGCTCAAGTAGATCTCCCTAAGTATCGTTCACATTCTTTTACTTTTGGGTCTGCATCTCGTGATCAAGCAATGATTTTAGAAACTTTAATGGCTTTGGATGTAGGCACAACTCAAGAATCTACTATCCAAAAACTCATAGAAATACTGAGCAACAAACTCAACTCCAAGCACTGGTACAACACACAAGAAACTGCATATATGCTTCTATCTTTGGCAAAATATATCCAACGGACTCAAGTAGCCGGGGTATATTCTGCTGACTTGAGTGTAGGACAGGAGACTATAAAAATCGATAAGTCTGATAGGCTTTTTGCCAAAAAAATCCATCTAAATGCAGACGATACCCGCATAAATATCAATAATACAGGATCATCTACGATCTACTTTAATCTGATCAGACAAGGCATTCCACTACGTACAAAGGATGTAAAACTGGACGATAATTTGGAGATGAAAATCCGATATCTAGACTTAAATGGCAATACACTTGACCCCAAAAGTTTGACTCAAGGTACGGACTTTCAGATTGAAGTCAAGGTAAAGAATCCGGGATTGTTAGGTGCCTATCACAATCTTGCCTTGACGCAGATATTTCCGGGAGGATGGGAGATTCATAATGATCGTTTGGATAACAGGACAACTACAACCGGGGCTACTTATGACTATCGGGACATTCGAGATGATCGCGTACTTATGTATTTTGGCTTACAGCCCAATGAAGAAAAGCGATTTGTGACCCGTCTCAATGCGTCGTATTCCGGAGAGTATTATATGCCCTCCATCCAAGCAGAAGCAATGTATGATCGGGATATTAGGGCTGTCAGCCCGGGTGAAATGATTCGTGTAGTCGCTGCGGATTAGAGAGATATTGTAAGCAATCTACTTTTAGATGAAAATAAGAAAACGATATACCTTCATCACGCTTTTTGGCGTTCCGCTACTCATCTGGTGGCTCTTTTTTGCATTGCCCCGCCCATTGTTCGATGCACCGTATTCGACAGTTTTAGTCGATCGTTCCGGTGCATTATTATCTGCACATATTGCTTCAGATGGTCAGTGGAGATTTCCTGCAAGGGATAGTATCCCGCCGAAGTATGTACAGGCCTTGATTTGCTTTGAAGATCGATACTTTTATAGGCATCCGGGTGTCAATCCTTTCGCCATTGTACGAGCTATGCGGCAAAACATCAAAGAGAAGCGCTTAGTGAGTGGAGCCAGTACGATCAGTATGCAAGTGATTCGTCTTGCAGAATCCCGCAAGGGTAGGGCACTTTGGGATAAATGCAAAGAAGTACTCAAAGCCCTACGATTAGAACTGCGCTATAGCAAGCAGGAGATATTATCTTTTCACGCTGCCCATGCACCTTTTGGTGGTAATCTGGTAGGGCTTGAGGCAGCATCTTGGAGATATTTTGGTAGAAGTGCTCACCAATTATCTTGGGCGGAAACTGCTATGCTGGCAGTACTCCCTAATGCACCAAATCTGATCCACCCGGGTAAGCATCGAAAACTATTGCTAGCCAAACGCAATCGACTGCTAGCTCGTATGGTAGATGACAATATCTTGAGCACAGAAGATTACCGATTAGCACTTTTAGAGCCACTCCCTGATCGTCCGCATCCGATACCTTCTTTAGCACCGCATTTGTTGGACAGACTCCATCGTAGAAATACCGAAAAACAATACCGTACTAGTCTGGATCTTCCATTACAAAATGGCACACGTAACTTGGTAAAATTGCATCACAAGCGGTTATCCCAAAACGGTATCTACAATGCTTGTGCTCTGATCATCGATATCCGGTCAAATAAGGTACTCAGTTATGTAGCAAATACCCCTACATCCGATGCGCATGCCCCAAATGTGGATATCATTATCGCCCCACGAAGTACAGGTAGTATACTCAAACCTTTTTTGTACGCTGCTGCTATGCAGTCCGGGTTGATCTTGCCCAAAAGCTTGCTGCCTGATGTGCCTACACAGATAGCAGGATATGTGCCGTATAATTTTGATCGGGATTATGATGGTGCAGTCCCGGCAGACGAAGCCCTTAGTAGATCCCTCAATATTCCTGCTGTAAGGTTGTTGCAGGATTATGGAGTTTCCAAATTTTATGACCGACTTAAGGAATTGGGACTTTCAGATTTGAACTATCCGGCAGATCATTATGGACTCTCTCTCATACTTGGTGGTGCCGAAGCTAGCTTATGGGACTTGGCCACTGCATATACTATGATGGCGAGAAAACTCCATCAATATCAAATAGTACAAGGTCAGAACAAAGTATCGCCATACGATGACGCTCCTTCCCTCCTAGAATATAGTGAGGGAATCCATCGATTTAGATCAGACATGCTACCGGATGCTGCCAGCGTTTGGTTGACTTTCGAAGCGATGACACAACTAAAAAAACCAAGTGGACATCGCCTGCGTGACTTTGTGAGTGGTCAGAGAAAAATAGCTTGGAAGACAGGTACGAGTTTTGGTTTTCGAGATGCTTGGTCCATAGGAGTGACACCCGACTATTTGGTAGCTGTCTGGGTGGGTAATGCAGACGGCGAGGGACGACCGGGACTTATAGGAGTAGAAGCTGCAGCTCCTTTGATGTTTGATCTTTTTGACCAATTAGCTTTTGATGATTATTGGTTTGAAGCTCCTTATGATCAATTGCGCGATGTTGCAGTATGTCGTCAAAGTGGATACCTAGCAACTGGTTATTGTACACTTAAGGATACCATGGCCGTACACAAATCGGGACGCAAAACATCTTCCTGTCCATATCACCAACGCGTTTCGATGGACAAAACGAATAGTTATCGTGTCAGCGCGGATTGTTATCCTCCACATCAAATGGTGTATCGATCCTGTTTTGCTTTACCACCTTCTTTTGAAGTATATTATAAAAAAAATCATCCGCAATATGTCGGACTACCGGAGTATGACCCAAATTGTAGTCCCGGTGACGCTCCACAAATAGAACTCATTTATCCACCTAAAGGAGCTCGAATTTATCTCCCGCGAAATTTGGATGGTAGTGAAGGCAAATTTGTATTCGAAGCGGCGCACCAAAGCAGCTCTACCAAAATCTACTGGCACTTGGATGAAGAATATATCGGTAGTACCCAAGGTGCTCACCAACTCCAATACCTACCAAAATCCGGAGCGCATATCCTCACTTTAATCGATCAAAACGGTCAAGAACTCCGACAAGCATTTTTTGTCGAGCGGAATGATACCGGCTCCGGCCTCTAGTCCTACTACGGTCAATATTTATTACCAACTATGCCGCTGATAAGGATAACGCTTTTGGTATAGTGCCTTGACTTGTGTATCTAAATACCGGCGGAGGATATCTATATTTTCTCCGGTTTTTGCACTGACAAATAGGACATCACATTGATGGTTGTTCCGGAGTTGTTCTTTGAGATCAACCAATAGCTGCTCCCGAATCTCTTGCTCTAGATAGTCGTCAAAATATCGTTTTTTATACAGGTCTATTTTATTGCATAATAATAGGGTAGGTGTCTGGTGTGCTTGGAGTTCTAGTAATGTTTTTTGGACTACTGCTATGTGATCTTCAAAATGTGGATGTGCCAGATCTACGACATGAAGGTGAAAATCACTTTCTTTGACTTCGTCGAGTGTTGATTTAAAACTTTCTACCAAATGATGGGGAAGCTTACGTATAAAGCCTACTGTATCAGATAGTAAGAAAGGCGTTCGATCCAAAACAACCTTGCGTACTGTAGTATCTAGTGTAGCAAAGAGTTTGTTTTCAGCAAAGACTTTGGACTTGCTGAGTACATTCATGATGGTCGATTTGCCGGCATTGGTGTACCCAACCAGTGAGACCCGTATGCTGTCTTTTCTGTTTTTTCGCCGGATAGCGCTCTGCCTTTGTATTTTATCGAGTTGCTCTTTGAGTTTAGATATTTTATCGCGAACGATTCTGCGATCCGTTTCTATCTCTTTTTCACCGGGACCACGCATCCCTATACCACCACGCTGACGCTCCAAGTGTGTCCACAAACCACGCAACCGCGGTAGCAAATATTGAAGTTGGGCTAGCTCTACCTGTGTTTTGGCTTGAGCAGTTTGGGCTCTATTAGCAAAAATGTCCAAAATAAGCGTAGATCGGTCAATGATTTTACGCTCAAATGCCTCTTCCAAAAATGAAGTTTGCTTACCGGTGAGATCATCATCAAATATAACCATATCTATGTCGTGCTCGTCAATATAGTTTTTGATCTCTTCTACTTTGCCTTTACGGATAAAAGAAGTCGAGTTGGGCTGATCTAGTTTTTGTACAAATACTTTTTTGGTCTTTGCCCCGGCTGTCAATGCCAAAAACTCTAATTCAGCCAAATACTCCTCGATCAGTTCGCTCGATTGGTTACGAAGGATTGCACCTACTAGTACTGCAGTTTCGACTTGCTTTTTAAGGCTTGCTTTTTTTTGTTTGCTTACATTCCAGTTTTCTTGCATCCACTTTTCTTTTTTTATTTTTCGCTCAAAGATACTTCAATTTTTGTGCATCACTGCCCTTAGATCAATCTACAAACCATAAACTCCCAAAAAAAATCTCGGCTCATATCTGAACCGAGATTTTTTTTAATTCAACTTATCGTGTTGCACAAACTACATCATTCCGCCCATGCCACCTCCTCCGTGCATCGGAGGCATAGCCGGAGCATCCTCTTTGACATCACTGACCACGCATTCGGTGGTGAGGATCATCCCGGCGATCGATGCAGCATTTTCCAAAGCTATACGTGTCACTTTAGTCGGATCGATAATACCTGCTTTTTTGAGATCTTCAAATTTGTCCTCTCGCGCATTATAACCATAACTGTCTTTTCCATTGAGTACTTCTTGAAGAATTACAGAGCCTTCTACTCCGGCATTCTGCGCAATGATACGTAGTGGAGATTCTAAGGCTTTTTTCACAATCTGTACGCCTAGTTTTTGATCTTCATTGGCAGTATCCACTTTATCCAAAGAGGACAATGCTCTCAAAAAGGCAACACCTCCACCGGGTACTATACCTTCTTCGACGGCTGCTCTTGTAGCGTGCAGCGCATCATCTACTCTGTCTTTTTTCTCTTTCATCTCTACTTCTGTAGGAGCTCCTACATAGAGGACAGCTACTCCGCCGCTAAGCTTGGCCAAACGCTCTTGCAACTTTTCTCTGTCATAATCAGATGTCGTGTTTTCGATTTGTTGCTTGATTTGGTTGATTCTTGCCTTGATAGCATCCTCTGTACCTGCACCGTTGACAATAGTCGTATTGTCCTTATCTATAGTGATTTTTTCACATCTACCGAGTTGATCCAATTCTACAGCATCTAGTTTATAACCCTGCTCTTCTGAAATGACCGTACCACCTGTCAAAATGGCAATGTCTTCGAGCATCGCTTTACGCCGATCTCCAAATCCGGGTGCTTTTACTGCCACCACCTTCAGACCTCCTCGCAGTCTGTTGACTACTAACAGACCTAAAGCCTGGCTTTCTACATCTTCAGCGATGATCAATAAAGGACTACCGGCTTGGGCAGCTTTTTCCAGTAAGGGTACGATATCCTGTATGTTACTGATCTTCTTATCATGGATCAAAATCAAGGGATTTTCATATTCGGTAACCATCTTGTCCGAATCCGTAATAAAATATGGAGACAAATACCCACGATCAAACTGCATACCCATGACTTCCTCTACATAGGTATCCGTACCTCTGGCTTCTTCTACTGTGATGACACCATCCTTAGAGACACGCTTCATAGCATCAGCTATAAGTTTGCCTATCTCCTCGTCATTGTTAGCTGATATGGCACCAACCTGTTGTATCTTGGACATGTCATTGCCGATGACTTCTGACTGTTTCTTCAGAGAGTCAACGATGACTTTGGCAGCTTTGAATATACCGCGTTTGATATCCATAGGATTAGCTCCTGCCGTAACGTTTTTCATACCGGCACTCACCATGGCTTGAGCCAGTACAGTTGCAGTGGTCGTTCCGTCTCCGGCCAAATCAGCTGTCTTCGATGCGACCTCTTTGACCATTTGGGCTCCCATGTTCTCCACAGCATCTTCCAATTCGATATCCTTGGCTACTGTGACTCCATCCTTTGTGATGTGAGGTGCACCAAAACTCTTTTGCAATATTACATTACGACCTTTTGGTCCCAAGGTTACTTTGACCGCATTGGCCAGTTGATCAATTCCCGATTTTAATTTTTCTCGAGCTTCACTGTCAAATCTTATTTCTTTTGGCATATCTGTTTTTTTTAAAATGTTTTTTTAATAATAGTTAATTATTTCAAATGAGTTTTAAAGAATGACCAAGATGTCATCTTCGCGCATGATCAAGTAATCCTGACCTTGATAGTTGATCTCTTGTCCGGCATATTTGCCGTACAAAACAATGTCCCCTTTGGAAACCGTCATAAGGTTGCCGTCTTTGCCGGGACCCACGGCTATGATCTCACCGCGTTGAGGTTTTTCTTTGGCAGTATCCGGAATGATTATACCACCTGCTGTCTTTTCTTCAGCCTCCATTGGCTTTACTACGACTCTGTCATTGATTGGTTTCATATTAGTTTTACTAGTTTTAGTGATGAACAAATTGTTATTTTTCTTACCCTTCTTGCTCATCAGTTTTTATGCCAATGAACTTTTTATGCCATTATTGCAGTCTGCTCTTGGTATTTTGTCATTTTGATGAGAGAATTTGACAGATTGGCAAGCAAAGACTTACAAAAAGTGTTAGAAGCTTACTTCTAGCTAGCTCCCGTTGCCAATATTATATTATCCCTTGATGAGTTTGACTGGTCTTTTTGTAGGATATTTATCCCAAAGAAATATACTTTTGCCGTATTAAAAGTTGACTATGCGTTTTGTTATATTTTGCTTGTGTCTTTCTGTTCTTATGTCTGCTTGCAAACAAAAGGACCAAGCAGCAGGAATTGATAGTATAGAAAAGATCAACAAAGATGATGTTCGACTGATAGACCGAACCGAATTTTCTAAGCATGCCCGATCCATACCGGAAATTGCATTTTATCACAAACAATTAATAAAAGCTCTAGCTCGGACCAATAATGTCCTACTTCTGCCTCCTGACGAAATTATAGACAGCAGCCATTATGCAGCGCAGATGATCGCTGTTGCAGATCCTGAGTTTCTTAGAGATACAAGGCATCATATTACCAAAGAACCCTTGCGAACTGAAATCATGACCGTCCGCAAAGCCTTACCTAGTGATTTGGTCCCTTCCTTGCGCTCGTGTGATGATTGTTATCGTGTAGAAATGTACAATTACTTCTATAACAAAACTACGGTAGCTACGGTAGATCTAAAACAAAAAAAACTAGTACATACTGAGCTCTTTACCGGTGCTCAAGCAGATATCAATAAAAGATTAACGGACATTGCAACCCAGATAGCCATACACTCGCCGGAAGTCGCACTTGCATTAGGCCTAAAACCCGGCGAAGATCTCGCCACTATGTCCAATGTCAAAACTTCTCTGCGCGGCACCAAGTGCGAACGTTCCAAACACCTCTGTGTCGCTCCGACTTTTGTCAAAGAAAATCGGGCTTTATGGACCATCGTAGATCTGACCGATTTTACTTTAGTAGGTATCCGATGGACAGAACTCGGACAAGACCAACATCAAGTAGTCACGGAGCGTAGCCTACAAAATGACTTCATTATGACCAATTATTGTCAGAAAGAAAATCCTTTCTCTCGAGATGGTTGGGAAGGACTCCATCGCTTAACCGGATCGGATGGATTAGAAATTATTGATGTCAGCTTCAAAGGAAAAAAAATTATCAACAGTGCAAAAATTGTCGATTGGCATGTGAGTTATTCCTTCAAAGAGGGATTTGGTTATAGTGATGCTACAGGTTGTCCTATGTTTAGCTCTGCCGCTGTGATTGCATTTGATGTGCCTTTTATCGAAGATATTCGTTCAGATTCGACTGTGATAGGATTTGCACTGGTCCAGGACTTTAGAAGTCCCGTGTGGCCTGCTCCATGCAATTATAGATACCAAAATCGTTATGAATTTTATAAAGACGGATCCTTCAGAATCGTCGGTATCAATCTGGGAAGAGGATGCGGAGTCGATGGTTGGTATCGACCTGTCTTCCGCATGGATTTGGGACCGGATGACGAACTAAAATTCAAGTTTGAACAATATACATCTTCAGGTTGGGCAAGATGGAATAGCGAATCATATAATCTTCAAAAGCCATCTACAAAATATAGCCCCGAAGGATACTTGTATCGATTCATAGATCGGACAGGACACGGATATTATGTCGAACCCTCCTATGGACAATTTCAAGATGGAGGACGTGGAGATTTTGCTTATAGCTATATCTCTGTTGACCACGAAGACCAAGACGAAGGAGCTATGGATATGATTACGATCGGTGCTTGCTGCAATACGGACTATCGCCAAGGACCCAACCAGTTTATCGAACCCTCCGAGTCCATAAAAAATCAAAAGTTGATCTACTGGTATGTCCCCCAAATGAAAAACGATAATACAAAAGGTGCTGAATATGCTTGGTGTCAAACAGAAGTAATAGATGGCAAAGCGCAGGTCAAAGTCTTTCCGGGTACAGTAGGACCCAAATTTGTACCTTTCTGATGAATACTACATAATGGAGTAGTTGTCTATATTTGTAAAATGTTGTACATATCCAGAACTGCATTCTTACTCATAGTGATAGCTTTACTGTCAGGTGCTTGTACAGACGCTCCCAAACCTCTACCAAGAGGTCCTGTAAGTCACTGTGTAAAAAATCCTGCATTTCTCAAAAAATATGGACTCAGCCCGCCGGTGTATATCGACTTGCGTCAAAAAGGACGCAAAGGCTTGGTCATCAGAGAAGCTTCAGCTAATGGAAAGGCACTCCAACTGCCCAGTTGGGATGATGCCGGTACATTAGGTGTGTATAGCGCAGATAATCAAGGCCATATATATATTAGCCCAATGCCCTTCGTCAGCCTATACGAAAGCCCTTTAAGTCTGCAAAATATCTTGTATCGAGTAGATGCTTTTACGGGCAAAATGGACTCTTTTATGATGATCCCTTACCGCAAACCACCCAGTACATCCAATCCATTTGGTGTTACAGGTTTGACCTTTGATTGCCAAACCGAACTGCTCTATGTCTCTTCTGTAGCCGGATCTTCTGCCGATCAAGAATTAGGAGCTATTTATGCAATAGCCCCGGAGGACAAAACTGTAAAAGACAAATTACTCCAAGTGGATGCAATGGCTCTTTGTGTCTTTAATACGGGTACGCAAAAACGCCTTTATTTCGGCTTGGCTCGAAAACCTGAGGTCTATTCTATAGAACTGACTTCTGATGGTCGTTATAGGGGTACATCGCGCTTCGAATTCTCCCTGGCAAATATTAAAGGCGGTGGTTTTGATAATGCACAACATATCTCTATAGATCGAAACCACATCATGACCATCACAGGTCTCGAATTTAATTATACCCTTATGGCTGCTAGTGACCCGATGCGCAATATCTACCGCTTTCGATTTGACCCGAAAATAGAAAAATGGATAAATATCGATGTCAAAAAAGAAGGTTAGCTTTCTGAATATCTCTTCGGCACATGACTGGTCAAACTCTTCAAAAATAAATTGTCGACATATTCTTTAAAATGTATAACATTTTGAAACTATAATTCGGAGTTGGATTATCCAATGCATTATCAATCCAAGTCCAAGGTTCCGGTCAAACTCTTTAAAAATGCTTCTATATCACAGATTTCTTGCTCCGTAAGCACTGTATTGAGCTCAGCTTCTGCCATAATCCGAATAGCATCTTTTAATTGATCTACACTACCGTCATGAAAATATGGCCATGTCATCTCTATATTTCTTAAAGGCGAAACTTTAAACACGAACTTGTCTTGTTCTTTTTTGGTTTGTCTGTACATTCCCTTGTCCAAATGGTCACTACCCGTATAATCCCAGTAATAACCATACACTGCAAAAGCTTGTGCCATCATACCTCCTAACAATGGACCACTATGACAGGGGATACATCCCTTATCCATAAACAATTTTAATCCCGATCGTTCTCTTTGAGTGAGAGCTTCCAAATCACCTGCTAAAAATTGATCAAAACGATCTCTGGTGACCAAAGTACGCTCAAAAGCACCAATACTCCGGGCTATGGTGGACAAGGAGATAATACTGTCATCCCTCGGAAATGCCTGCCTAAAAAGATCAGGATATTCAGCGTCAGACCATAGCCTAGCAAGTAACAAACTGTCCGAGGGCATCCCCATCTCATTTTTGCCAAAAATAGGTCGCAAAGACTGAGACTCTACTGTAGCTTCGCGAGCATCCCATAACTGAGCAAACTGTAGAAAAGCATTAAATACAGTCGGTGCATTGCGCAAACCCTTATTACCGTTATCTCCCACCGAAACTCTCTCATTATCAACACCGTATCTGTCTAGGGGGTGGCAACTATTACAAGACTTCGTCTTATTAAAAGAAAGTATAGAATCGAGGAACAATTGTCGTCCTAATTCAACCCTTAATTGCTGATATTGTCTATCTTCTCCCCATATTGGTTTTGGTAGGATATCAAAATATGCTTTTGCCTTCTCTAAGAGTACTTCATCTTCATCCAATATCTTTGGTTTTTGTTCGCAACTGATCCAAACGATACTAAGTAATAAAGAGATAAAGTAAAAAGAAATAATATGAGACCACCAATTCATGATATTTTATTAGCATTCAAAGATACGTTTTCTTAGTCCAATCCAGCTATTATTATTCGCCATGTGACTATACTTTGTCAAGCTAATATCCATACCTCGGTTATCATTTATAGGCATCGAGACAGATATTTTCAGATTTTTATCCCTTTTTATGTGGTAATAGGGGGTGAATTGCGATTTATATATAGAATAAACTTATATTGCTTAGTCATCACCCTTAAATATCAAAATTTATGTGACAAATGTTACTTTTTTTTTGATATATTTGTTATTTTTGCAGATATATATATACATTTTTCCATATTCTCAGATGGAGAGAACTAATTAATGAGTAAGTCTGACGAATAGCTACGAACTGTTTAAATTATATTATTATGAAGTATTCCTTACCTAGGTGTCTGATGCACCATTCAGTTGATAACTTAATGACAAGTTTAAAGAATAACTTGCCTTTCAAGTTAGTTGTAATCTTTTCCTTGAGCTTTGTACAAATACTATCCGCCCAAGTTGCTGGATCGTTAGATGATGATTTTACAGAAGTAGCTAACAATAATTTTAATTATAACGAAACCAATGGGTCTGCATCTAGTACCGGTTGTTTGGATTGGGGCGTCAATGGATATAATTCCAACAATGGTGGTAATATTTGGTATTGGTCCAATGGTTTTCGTACGCGAATTAATAATGATCAAGCACAAATGCGTGTAGGTGCCTATATTTCTGCAGGAGCGGACTTGTCAGACCTTGCCGGAGACACGGTTACATTGACTTTTGATTATGGGGCAACTTCAGGTTCACCCTTGCGATTGTATTTTGATTCGTTATACGTACAACCTCCCGGAACTGGTGCTCCGGGTGGAACACCCGTATTGTTTCAGACATTCACAAGTTCAGGAACAGCTAATATAACGATACCCGATGAGTACTTAACTACAGGTTTTGGAATTCGTTTCCAACACGGTACAAATCAAAATTTGTGGATCTCGGTCGATAACTTGTCCATTTCTACTACAAATGGCTGCCCTTACCCACCGGAGATTTGTAGCAACGGAATAGATGACGATGGAGATGGTTTGGTGGACTGTGCTGATCCCGATTGTAGTGCGGAAATTTCTTGTGATCCCAATGCCGCTATATTTAAAGATGACTTCAGAACAGGTACCTATGATGGCGATCAATCACAAGCCTGTGCTGCTTGGGCGCAAGACTGGCAG
>JAJRUR010000077.1 GCA_024277695.1 Bacteroidota bacterium
TGCGTCCTAGTGCTATACTTTTGCTTGAACGCTCTGAGTGCCCAAATTACCTTGCCGCAGAATGGCGTGAAGGATCAGCGATCTATCCCGATAGCCTTTGTGCATGCCCAGATAATCGTCTCTGCGGATAAGACGCTCCAAGATGCTACATTACTCATCCAAGAAGATAAGATCATCGGAGTAGGGAAACAGCTACGGATCCCGGAAAATGCTCGGATTATCGATGCCCAAAGACAGTTTATCTATCCTTCGTTTATCGATTTATACAGCGATTATGGACTTCCTGAACCCAAGTCGATCGGAAAAAGCCCCCGACTCTTACCGCAGATGAAGTCCAATAAAAAGGGGCCTTTTATGTGGAATGAAGCGCTCAAACCTGAGTTTCAAGCAGTCAATGCATGGAACTATGACAAAAAACAAGCCATAGCAATGCAAAAAAAAGGATTTGGTGTAGTCCTCAGTCACCTACCGGATGGTATCTGTCGCGGTACTGCGGCGTTAGTTGCTGTTGGGGTTAAAGACCCTCATCAGGCAGTCATTGAACCTAATGCTGCTCAAGTCCTTTCTTTTAGTAAGGGGAAGTCCACACAGACTTATCCCACATCCCTTATGGGATCGATTGCCCTTCTTCGGCAGACATATCTCGATGGCCAATGGTATGCTACGGCTTCTGACAAAAAAGAAAAAAATCTTTCACTTGAAGCATGGAACAAAAATCTTTCCCTACCACAAATCTTTTCTACGAACTACTTGCTCGATATTTTTAGGGCAAACGAAATAGCCTCTACTTATAACCAGCAATATATCTTTAAAGGATCCGGTGACGAATACCAGCGATTGGATGCACTAAAAAAAATACATCCCAAGCTTATCATTCCAATGAAGTTTCCCGATGTGTTGGATCTTACAGATCCGATGGAGGCAGTCCAAACGGGACTCACTCAGATGCTCCACTGGCAAAATGCAGCCCACAATCCTCGCCTACTCGATGAGGCCGGTATCCGGTTCGCTATTACGGGGTACGATAATTCGGATTTTAAGTCCAATGTATTGAAAGCCATTCGGTATGGACTCCATAAAAGCACCCTGCTACGCGCCTTAACATCTACACCTGCAAAATGGATCAACCAGTCCAATACGATCGGATCGATAGAGTCCGGCAAACTGGCCAACTTCTTTATCTGCGACGGGGATTATTTTGAAAAAAACACTAAAGTTCTTGAGCATTGGACTCTAGGCAAAAGAAATATTTTGGAGCCAAATAAAGCAGTCTTGACACCGGGTAATTATAATCTCGTTATCGATGATATGGTATTTGTGATGCAAGTCAAATCCAAAAAAAATAAAAACAAATTATTTATAGTCCATCAGGATACGACCAAAATAAAAATGGATTATAAAATCGATGACAGAATGATTTATCTAAATTTCGCCGGACCAAATACAGCCTTCTATTCGCTGACGGGTGTCATTCAAGAGCCCGGAAAATGGTCAGGAACAGGCACGGATCCTGTGGGTAATTGGGTACAGTGGAAAGCCATAAAAATCGGCGAACCGGATAAAAAAGAACTCGAATCTAAAGATAAAAAAAACACGCAAGAAGAAACTATCGAAGAGCCGATCATTCCTTTTCCTTTTTCAGCTTACGGCTGGTTAGAGCCTCCCGAACAAAAAAAATATCTTATCAAAAATGCTACCCTTTGGACCAACGAAGCTCAAGGCATCATCAAAAATGGTGATGTGCTGATCCAAAATGGTAAGATCATCAAAGTAGGCAAAGATCTCAAAGCAGCCGGAGCCGTGGTCATCGATGCTACGGATAAGCACTTGACTTCGGGGATCATCGACGAGCATACACACATCGCTATCAGTCGCGGAGTCAACGAAGGATCACAAGCTAGTTCTGCAGAAGTGAGCATAGCGGATGTAATCAACTCTGAGGACATCAATATATATCGCCAACTCGCCGGTGGAGTCACTGCTGCCCAACTACTACACGGATCTGCTAATCCGATAGGTGGTCAGTCGGCCATTGTCAAATTTAGATGGGGAGCTACTCCCGAAGAGATGAAAATAAAAGGTGCTGACGGATTTATAAAATTTGCCCTTGGCGAAAATGTCAAACAGGTCAATTGGGGAGATAAGTTCAGAAAGCGATTTCCTCAAACGCGTATGGGGGTAGAACAAGTCTATATGGATATGTTTAACAGAGCAAAAGAATACCAAGAGGCCAAAGCCAAAACACCATCCATGCGCAAAGATCTCGAACTCGAAACACTGAGCCAGATCATCAACAAAAAAAGATTCATTACTTGTCACTCTTACCAACAAGGAGAGATCAATATGCTGATGAAAGTAGCCGACCACTTTGGCTTCAAGATCAATACCTTTACACATATCCTCGAAGGATACAAAGTGGCTGATAAAATGAAGCAACACGGTGTAGGGGCATCTACTTTTTCAGATTGGTGGGCATACAAGTATGAAGTTATCGATGCCATACCGCACAATAGCACCATTATGGATGATATGGGCATAACCGTAGCTATCAACTCTGATGATGCCGAAATGGCACGCCGTCTCAATCAAGAAGCTGCCAAGTCGGTGATGTACGGTGGATCCACAGAAGAGGCGGCATGGAAAATGGTTACGCTCCATCCTGCCAAACTCCTCCATCTCGACCATCGTATGGGTAGCATCAAACCCGGCAAGGATGCAGATTTGGTCATCTGGTCGGACAACCCACTTTCTATTTATGCACGTGCCGAAAAAACTTTTGTCGATGGAAAAATCCTTTTTGATATCGATCAAGATGTACAAAAACGCGACTGGATCAAAGCGCAGCGTACCAAACTAATCCAAAAAATGATCCAAGCCAAAAAAGACGGTGCTAAAACCTCCAAACCCAAAATAAAAAAACACCATCTCTATCATTGTGATAGTATAGATGAGCAAGAGACCAATCATTAAATACAGAAAGAAATAAAAATAAATAAAATGATCTTTTCAAAAATAATTTCAATTACACTGGGACTACTGTTAGTAAAGGGCTTGTATGCTCAACAAACTCCGGCTCCTCCACAGACAACATCTATCCTCATCACCAATGCTACGATCTATACGCAAGGCAAAAAATTAGAAGGAGCTGCTATTGCTTTTAGTAATGGAAAAATTGATTTTGTCGGTAATCAAAACATCCCAACCGGTTATGAAAAAATTATCGACGCAAAAGGCAAAAATATCTATCCCGGACTGATAGCACCCAATACACAGCTGGGGTTGCGCGAAATATCTGCCGTACGTGCTACAGCTGATTATGTAGAAGTGGAGGCTATGAATCCAAGTGTTCGCTCCATCATTGCCTACAATACAGATTCTAAAGTGACTCCTACAGTACGCTCTAACGGTGTGTTGATCGCCGAAATAGCTCCTACAGGCAGAGTCATATCCGGACGCTCCAGTATCGTCCAACTCGATGCTTGGAACTGGGAAGATGCCGTCATATCAGAAGATAATGGCATCCATCTCCATTGGCCTGCAAGATATCGTAGAGCAAGTGGAAGAGGAGAAGCCCGACGTGTCAAACCCAATGAACAATATAGTGATCAAGTCGCTCAGATCAAATCTTTTTTTGAAGATGCCAAAGCGTATCAAAAAAGAGCGGACTATCAAGAAAAAAATCTAAAACTAGAGGCTTGCAGGACACTCTTTGGCCGAAAGGCAAAACTATATATCCATACCCATGATGCGCCTTCAATGATGGAAGCTGTTTTGATGGCAGAAGATCTCCATGTCCAACCGGTCATCGTAGGCGCCGCAGATGCGCATTTGATTTTGCCATTTCTTCAGGAGCATCACGTACAAATAATATTGGCTAATACCCAGCGTCTTCCGAGGTTTGATGATAGCGATATTGATCAGCCCTATAAACTCGCCGGACAGTTGGAAAAAGCCGGTATCTTATTTGGCTTTGGGATAGATGGATACTGGCAACAACGCAACTTGGCATTTCAGGCCGGTCAAGCTGTGGCCTATGGTTTGGATTACAAAAAAGCCATCGATGCATTGACCATCAATACTGCCAAAATCCTCGGCATAGACCATCGCTTGGGAAGCTTAGAAGTGGGCAAGGATGCAACTTTTATTATTACAAATGGTGATGTACTGGACATGCGCAATAGTATCTTGAGTTCAGCATATATCAGTGGAAGAAAAATAGACTTAGATAATAAACAAAAGGCTTTGAACAAAAAGTTTAGAAACAAGTATGGGATTTAATCCAATGCATACGGTATTTGTGGGGCTGTGCTGTTTGTTGAGTTCTTTTCTCATAGCGCAGGGGGATTCGTATAGCAAGTCTGTAGGAGAACGTCCCAATATCCAAGCAGTAGCACTAGATGATACGCCTCAGATAGATGGAGAGATACTCCACGACCCTGTATGGCAAAAAATACATCCCATAGCTGCTATGTGGCAATCCAAACCCAGCATCGGAAGCCCTGCAAGCGAAAGAACCGAAATCAGAATAGCCTATAGCTCCACGACACTATATCTGTCTGCTGTCTGTTATGATAGCGAACCGAAAAAACTAGTAGCAGCTGATAACCGACGCGATGCATCCCTCGATAATATGGATGCTTTTTTGTTTATTCTGGATACTTATCACGATGGTCAAAATGGATTTGTGTTTGGTACGAATATCGAGGGCTTGGAATATGATGCCCAAGTAACCAATGAAGGCATAGGTGGTTTTGGTGGAGGGCGCCAACGCGGTGGCAGTATTGGAGGCTTCAACCTCAATTGGGATGGCAGCTGGCAGGTCAAAACTCAAGTTGGGGATTTTGGATGGAGTGCAGAGTTCGCTATTCCCTTGCGAACTTTGAGATTTGCAGCAGGAAATGATAAAGTTTGGGGTATTAACTTCAGAAGAAATATCCAAAAAAATAACGAAATAGATTATTGGGCATCACTTCCTTTGGAGTTTAATCTGAACAGAGTATCGCTCGCCGGTACTGTTTCTAATCTACATCTCAAAAGCCCGGGCAATCTAAAACTGATTCCTTATGTGCTGAGCAGTACTTCCATACATAATACGGGCTCAAAATCTGTACAAGTTGATTTTGATGCAGGAGCAGACATGAAGTATAGCGTCAGTCCCTCCATGACCTTAGATATTACTTATCATCCGGATTTTGCTCAGGTAGAAGTAGATGATGAACAAATCAATCTAGATCGTTTCAATCTATTTTTTCCTGAGAAAAGACCTTTTTTTCTTGAAAATGCCGGACTTTTTTCTGTAGGGAGCCCCGGAGAAGTGGATTTGTTTTTTAGTCGCCGTATAGGAATCGCAGAAGGAGGAAGCGTAGTACCTATTTCTGCAGGAGCCAGACTATCCGGCAAGATCAACAAAACCAATATCGGATTGCTTTCTATGTTTACCGAATCCCGTTTTGACGTACAGACACCAAAAAATAATTTTAGTGCGGCACGCATAAGCCATGAATTTAAAGCCAGATCTTCTGTAGGGGCACTCTTTGTCAGCAAACAGCCCCTCGGATCAGAGATAGGTCATTTTAATAGAACTTATGCGATAGATGGAAAGTGGGGATTGGGTCAGAAAGCACAGCTTTCCGGCTTTATAGCCAAAACCAAATCACCCAATGATCTTGGAGATAATTATGCTCTGAAGATGCAAGCCCGATATGATTGGAAAGGTTGGTTGCTCAATGCAGCCTATACCGAAGTAGCCAGGAGTTTTAATCCTGAAGTGGGTTTTTTGCGACGAACTGCATTCCGAAAACCTGAAGTGCTAATTTTTAGAAGGATTCGACCCAAGGATTTTCATGGATTTCTCGAATTTAGACCACATGTATCTTATCGTGGCTTTTGGGGTATCGATGGATATCAAGAGACGGGTTTTCTGCATATAGATAATCACTGGGTATGGAAAAACGGACTGGAGATCCATACAGGCATCAATTTTACTACCGAAGGAGTACGCAATGATTTTACACTCGTTGAGGTGCTTGTGCCCAAAGGAGTTTATAAACACAAAGAAGCCCAAATAGTCTTCAGAACCAATGCCAGCAAAACACTTTCTATCAGTACTTTTCATAGATTGGGTGGTTTCTTTGGAGGTAAGAGATATGCCAACAGAGTGTCCCTTAACCTCAGACTTGGGGACAAATTTAATGCTGTTACGAGTGTCAATAACAATATCATCCAACTACCCGGAGGAGACTTTAATACCAATATATTTTCTTCTCGATTATCCTATTCTTTCACGCCCCGTACATTTGCCCAAGCACTCATACAGTACAATAGTGTCACCAATAAATGGTCTGCCAATGTCCGATTCGGAAAACTTCGGGATGCCAATACCGGATTGTTTTTAGTCCTCAATACAGCGACGGAATCTTTCTTGATAAAGTATTCGCGCGTGATAGAGCTGATCAAGTGATCGCAAACCGGATGTATTTTATCAAGCGGCCTGCTTTGAGATGCTGGCGTTCATAATAAGTTATTATATCGAGATCAGGATGAGCTAACTCTCCACTATAAATGTCTTTTTGCGCAGTGAGTAGTCGCGTATGAGGATATGTGCTCAAAACGTCCAAAGTCGATTGATAGAGCGTAGGGTCATCCGTTTTGAGATGAATACTACTTTTTGGCTTGAGGATCTGTCGGTAACTGTCCAAAAATCGAGGAGCTGTCAGTCTTCGACTTTCTTTTTTTAGAAATGGATCCGGAAATGTGATCCAGATTTCGTCCAGCTCACCGGGCTTGAAATGTCGCGCAATTTGTTCTATCCGTATGCGTAAAAAAGCTACATTGTCTAGCCCGAGCCGGAGTGCTTTGGCAGCACCTTTCCATAGTCGTGCTCCTTTGATATCTACCCCGATATAATTGCGATTGGGGTATCGCGTACTGAGTTCAATAGTATATTCTCCTTTGCCACAGGCTAGCTCGAGGCAGATGGGATGGTCGTTGTCAAAGTATGTATGCCAATGTCCTACCATACACTTTTGTCCATAGTCCACATGCTGTAGTTCATCACTTAGGGCATCGAATGTTTGAAAGAAATTGGGCATCTGCAGACTATCCGCAAAACGTTGGAGTTTATTTTTACGCGCCATCCAAAGTATATTGAGTTTTTTAAAAAATAAAAAGTACAAAAATACTCAATTGGACTCGTCTTTGAAACTGTAGATGTGATTGTAA
>JAJRUR010000078.1 GCA_024277695.1 Bacteroidota bacterium
ATACAGTGATCCTTGGAGTGTACCTCCATGGTTTGGCAGGAGATCTGGCTTCTGACCAACTCGGCAAAACCGCTTTGATTGCGAGTGACATCATCCATTATATACCGGAAGCATTTGGCAAAATAGATCAAAATGCATGATCAATTAAGACTTGTCGTTTTTGAAAAGAACTATTTTTGTGACCGAGATGCGCATGGATGGGTCAAATAAACTACATCGTCGATTGGTTTTCCATAGTCTTTTATTTTTAGTTATCTTTGCGATATGAAATGGTTAAGTATAATTGTATTGTGGAGTGTGTGGGCTTGCGGATCGGATAGTGAGCCCAAAGTTCAGACTACTCCGGTCAGCAAATATGCCGACATCATACGCAATCCGCTGAGTGCCCAAGGTGATATCGACAGTAACAATGTGGCCAAAATGAGTTTTGAGGAAATAGTTTTTGATTTTGATACGATTATGGAAGGTACCGTAGTCCAGCATACGTTTCATTTTACAAACACCGGAAAAAAACCTCTCAGCATCATGGATGCCCGGTCTACTTGTGGCTGTACTATTGCCCACTACCCAAAAGAGATTATTGAGTCGGGACAAAAGGGCTCTATCAAGGCGAGCTTTGATTCGAATGGCAAGACCTTTGACCAAGATAAACCTATCACGATATATGCCAATACATTACCTCAAAAAACCGTCGTGCGGATGCGAGGATTTGTGATACCAAAAACGCAGAAAAAGTAAAATCAAAACATGATACATCTAATGATATCTCTAGCAATGCTCTTGCAGACCAAGTCCGGTGGTAATTTCTTGACTTCCAACTGGCCGCTTCTTGCGATTCTGTTGATATTTGCCTTTATGTGGTATCCACAGATCAAACGTCAGAAAGAACAGAGTAAGTTTATCGACAATCTAAGTAAAGGTGATGAGGTGGTAACTGATAGTGGTATCATCGGGATAGTCAACAAAATCGAGGACAATAGTGTGACCTTAAAAGTAGATAGCAAGAGTTTTATCAAGATACTTAAAGCGAATATATCTCGGGAGCGAACTGCCCAACTCAGCAGTAAATCTTAGGCCTATGGACCTGTTTAGGCTCTTCCTAAAAAGATGCCAAGCATTTATTTCAGAACATTTGGCTTATCTGGGTTTTCTATTGCTGGCTATATTTATATGGTTTTTGATCAAAATGTCGGATACATTTGAGCTGACAGAACAGTTTGAAATAGAATACCGACTGGACGACAATTATATATTTGACCAAAGTCCTCCACACCAAGTCAATATGCTGATGCGTGCCAAAGGATGGGACTTTTTTAATCTCTACATCGGCGAATTTCAAAAAAAATTATTCATCGATACAAAGCCTGAGCAAGGCAGTCAAACACTTAGTCGCACTACCCTCACTCGTGCTATTCAACGCCAATTGTCCGATTCGAGGATCAATATTTTACAATTATCTCCGGACCATATTGCCCTGAGTTTTGCTAAGAAAGCTCAAAAATATATACCTGTATCCCTACAAGGAACTTTGGAGTGTTCTGAAGCGCATATACTGCTAAATCCGATCCGGGTACTACCGGATAGTGTGTTGATCAGGGGTGATCTCGCACGAATCGAACAGATAGATCAATGGGCAACTGAATCCTTCAGCTATACAGATGTCAAAGCAAGTTTTGAAGACAGTCTTCAATTAGTACCGGCGACGGACGGATTGGACATCCTGCCCCATACCGTGCTACTAAAAGTAGAAATAGAGCAAAAAACAAACAAAAAAATTATAGTCGATATATCCAATGCTTTGGACAGTATTTTGGTCATTCCTTCCGAGATCGAAATAAGTTTTGAAGTAGGGTTGAGTCGATATCAAGATATTGAGCCGGAGGACTTTAAGTTGGAAATTCAGATAGACAGTAACCGCAGTCAGAAAGTGCTGATCGCCCCCATTTTATTGACAGACCAGCCCGCTTGGATAGAGAACATCCGTTTTACTCCAAAAGCAGTTGAGTACATATATAAAAGTGCGATAGATCACTAAAGATGCTTAAGTTTTGACTTATAGTTAGCTATGTGCATATAAATAGTGATATATTGCGCAAGAATAAACCCACGAATTTTAGTAAACATCAAAGCCAGAAGTAATGAATGAAATTGCAGCAAAATACAATGTCCGCCTTGAAGTCATGCAGCATATGGAAAAAGATATAGCAGGTTATGTGGACAAATATCTCATTCCGATAGAAGAAAATTGGCAGCCATTTGATTTTTTGCCGGATCCCAAAGCGGAGGGTTTTACAGAAAAGATCAACGAGCTCCGAGAGGCTTGTAAAGAGCTGCCCTATGATTTTTGGATAGTACTGATTGGTGATATGCTGACAGAAGAAGCATTGCCCACTTATGAATCATGGCTTATGAGTGTAGATGGTATCAATGCAGCTGAAGCAAATCCCTGGTCGAAATGGATTTCGGCATGGACTGCCGAAGAAAACCGCCATGGTGACCTACTTAACCGCTATCTTTATCTATCAGGTCGTGTCAATATGCGCGAGATCGAAATCACAACCCAATATCTAATCGCTGAGGGTTTTGACATCGGAACAGCACGAGACCCTTACAAGAATTTTGTTTATACGAGTTTTCAAGAGTTAGCTACACGTGTATCACACTTTAGGGTAGCACGACTAGCCTCAAAATATGGTGTCCAATCGCTTTCGCGCATATGCACAGTAATAGCCTCAGACGAAATGCGGCACCATCTGGCCTATAGAGAATTTGTCCAACAGATATTTTTGGTAGATCCCAATGAAATGATGCTCGCATTGGAATACATGATGCGACGCAAGATCATCATGCCGGCGATGTTTCTTCGCGAATCCGGAGGTCAGGCAGGCGATGCCTTTGTACACTTTTCTAACTGTGCCGAAAGGCTCAATGTCTATACCTTTAGAGACTACATCGATATCATGGAAAAACTCTTCAAATTCTGGAAACTCGAAGATGTCGAAGGACTGGAAGAAGATGGCAAAAGAGCACGAGATTACCTGTTAGGTCTAGTGGCTAGAATGAAGAGAATTGCTGATCGCAAAGTCATCTCGCAAGAGCAATATGATTTTAAATGGGTTCATCGAAATGGCAGATACAAAGAAGCTTAACTTAGCGTTTTTTTTACAGTGCGTGGACACGATTATTTATCCTATTTAGTATTAAGAAATGACTATAGTTAAAAGAATACGACGATTTTTTATCACGACAATCATCGGTGGTATTTTGGTATTGCTCCCCCTAGTGATTTTTGTATTTGTCATCAGCTTTTTTTTTAAGTTTTTGGCCGGATTACTCGCTCCGCTAACAGAAGTTATCTCTAAGTACACACAATATGACGTGATCATAGTGGACTTGATCGCCTTTGTAGCAGCTATATTGTTTTGTTTTTTGGTTGGTTTACTGATTCGGACACGAGTAGGTACAAATATTTTTGGTGCCGTAGAGCGCAATTGGCTTCACAAACTGCCCTTGTATGGTACGATCAAAGAAACCGTCCAACAGTTTACAGGCTCAAAAAAAATGCCTTTTTCCGAAGTGATTTTGGTACGGCCTTTTGATAACAAAACGGCTATGACAGGATTCATCACCGAAACGCATGGCGACGGGCTCTATACTGTTTTTGTTCCTACCGGCCCCAATCCTACAAATGGATTTATTTTTCACGTCAGTGAAGATCAGATCGAACATCTCGATGCAGGTACAGAGGATGCTATGCGATCCATCATTGGAGTGGGAGTTGGTTCGCGAAAAATTTTATTTGCCGAAAGGCTAAAAAAAGATAAAACAACTTAATAAAAGCGGATATTACATCATTCGGAGTGCCTTGAGCAGATAAGTGCCCACAAAGGGAAGTGTCACCCAAAACCAGCCGCGAAGTACCGGAGAAATGAGCATCACCCACATCAGTATAAAAAATACGATAAATAATATCCAGTCCATTTTTGTTGATGAGTCAGTCATGTCTAATGCTTATGTTAGCTGCAAAGATAACAAATACTAGTATGTTTTCTAAAAAGATTCGTCACATCTTTTGACAAAATCCTCTATACGGAGAGCATCCTCTACACAGTACTCCCCTATCTGCGTGCGACGAAGTGCACTTAGATAAGCACCACTCCCCATTGCTTTACCAAAATCATTTACCAGACTGCGTATATACGTACCTTTACTGCAGCAAACACTAAATTGGAGTAAGTTGGTCTGAGGTGCATAAGAGGAGATATCAAAACTATAGATCTCAACAGTTCTAGCTTCCAAACTCAGTTGCTGGCCTTTTCTAGCACGATGGTAAGCTCGGACACCATCTACCTTGATCGCAGAATATAGCGGAGGTACTTGATCTATGCTCCCTATGAATTGCTTTCGATGGGTATCCAACAACTCCGGAGTGATATGATCAACCTCAAAGCTTGCATCCACTTCAGTCTCTGCATCATACGAAGGTGTAGTACTACCCAAAACCATCGTTCCTTGGTAAGTTTTAGTAGCGTTTTGGACTTCTGCGATCCGCTTGGTATAACTACCGGCTCCCAAAACCAATAATCCCGTAGCATACGGATCCAATGTACCGGCATGACCCAGTTTATATTTTTTGAGATTGAGACTCCTTCGGATGGCATAACGCAGTTTGTTGACTACGTCAAACGATGTCCAATCAAATGGCTTATCGATCAAAATAAATGCTCCTAATCGAAGATCATCCTTCAAAAAATGTTGCTTATGGATAATTCTTGTCATCCTCGTAAAAATAATAGAACCGATACACCTACCAAAAAACAATATACAGCAAAATAACGCAGACGGCTATTATTGACCAATTTGATCATTAGGCGACAAGCCAAAATTCCGGATAGAAAAGCAGCTGCAAATCCAAGCCCTAAAGAGCCCCAATTTATTTGATCTGATACCCAAGCCCCATCCTTGATATCCAGTAATATCTTACCAAATATCAACGGAACAACCATCAAAAATGAAAATCTTGCCGCTTCAGATCGTTTGACCCCCAAGAGTACTGATCCTGCTATAGTAGCCCCTGACCGACTTATACCGGGCAAAATAGCTATCGCCTGGGCTACCCCTACCACGATAGATCGAGTAGCGTTGAGCTTGCGCTCTGTAGTTTGCTGCAGATCTGCAAGCAACAATAATCCTGCCGTAATGATCAAACTCACTCCCACCAGAATCATCTGATGAAAAAATAGTGCTTCGATCTTATCTTCAAAAAAAACTCCCACGATTGCCGCAGGTATCATCGATAGTAAGATATAAAATATGAAGCGATGTTCTGTTTTGGCAGACCGATTCGCCAAAGATCTAATCAAGTCCAAAATATCCTTTCGGAAAACAAAAATCGTACTCAGGGCTGTAGCAAAATGAAGGACGACAGTAGTAGTAAGACTTTCTTGACCCAAGCTATCATCTCCTAACAGAAGTTTAAAAATCTCCAGGTGACCACTACTACTCACAGGCAAAAACTCTGTCAATCCCTGTATGATCCCAAGGATGATCAAGCGCAGATATTCGCTCATCAGTAAAGACTATTTAAAAATGGCAAGTACCTCAATCACCAGCCCGGCCAATATCAATATAGGCGCTAGTGTGATCCTACGAAAACTGTAGATCAGCGAGTCATCCCAAACATCCGGACTCGGCATAGCACCGCCGGACATCAAGAATAGCCCCAGAAGAATCAATCCAAATCCAGCTAACATCCAAAGGTAGTTTTTCTTGCCAAAATACAACTCGACCTGCTGCCCTACAGAAGATCCTGAACGCAATACATTCCTAGGCTTTGTCGGGGATATTTTTGACTTGGCGGATGATTTTTTCTTCTTATGTTTTGCCATAGCTATATTCTTAAATTTGATAAGTCAAAGATAACAATTAATTCTTATAAATCTTCCATCTCCTTTGAAGAAAACCGAGTAATACTCCAATAGCTGATGCATAGTATGCATACCAAGATCACTAGCCATACAAGGATGACCAAAGCAATAGCTCGTAGGTCCATATCCAAGAGCTCTCTCATCTGTTGAAGGCCGATAAGCCGCCATGCCAACAAGAAGAGCACTGCCGATGCTAGCATCATGGCTACCAGACCAATGCTTGTAAATCGGACCAAAAACGGCCATACTATGGTACTACTTGTCGCACCAACGAGTTCCATCGTCTTGATCTTACGCCTTTCGGCAAATAAAATCAAGCGAAATAGGCCACTCAAAATCGTAATGGCCAAAACAAATATCACGAGACTGAGTACGATCAATACTTTTTTCCAAAGGTTAAAATGCTCTTTTAAGCTCCGAATATATCCCGTTTGGACATAAATATCCTTGACGGATGAAAACCGGCGAATTTTTTCAACAGTAGGACCAAGGTCCGGGTCATAAATCGCCTCGGTACTAAAACTCAGCACATTGGAAAAGGGATTCTCTCCGTCCAACTCAAAAGAAATACCGGTCTCTTGCTCCATAAATTCAGCTGCCATAGCACCATTTCTGAAGACTATCGTTGTGTCATCAATTTGGGGATCCGATCGCAATATTTTGATGATCTGATCAACATCTCGGTCATCGTGCAGCTCGATCAACTGCCATACATCTGCATGCAAATGGGCTATCAGCGGTCTTTCAAGCAAGATAAGCAGACTCATCAGCGCAGTGACGACAAACAATATCGTCGTACTGATCATAGCGATCAAAAAACTCGAAAAAGGTATAAATGACTTTGACATATGTACTATATGATGACAAATATGCAAGAATTTTTATTGATCCGACAGCAAAACGGATGCAGTAGCTCCATTTAGACCATAAAAATCCAATTCGGAACAGACAGGAGAAAAAATAATTTTTTTTTCTAAAAATTACCTATTTCTTAATATTTTGTTAAATTTACCTTAGATCTATTCTCTAGAATAGTTTCTGAGTGTTTTCATGATGTGCCGTACCCTTGAAAAAGGGTGCGGTTTTTTTTCTTCTCAAATCCGTTTTAGCTCCCAAATTTTTTAAAAATTTTCTTGTATCAGAAGTAAGATATCATGCACATACCATAGCACCTAAAGCAGTCGCTTTTAATTTGGTAGTATGTTATCTAAAATTTGATCTCTTTAGTCTGATCCACAGGCACTTTGAACTTGACTTTTGCCTTACCTGCTTTGATATCACCCAAGAATCTAAGACGAATAGAGCGCTTGGAAAACATTTGTAGCCCTTTGCCGATAGCTCCCAAAAGATCACCCTTATAGAGACGGGTAAGATCCAATTTTAGTTGTATAGGTAATGAAAAATCAGCATTTGGAGGCATCTTGACATCTAAATTTTGCTGCATAGTACCCAGCTCGATATCATCGATAAGGATCTGCAGTTGTGCAGAAGCAAGATCAAGGCCGATCGGATTGGAATTGTGTACGATGAGATCTGCAGTGAGTTCCATTTCATCCTGTGTTACCTTCAGTACATCGATATTACGTATATCTTTGACTTCAGGCTTTTGGAGGGCATCACAGCCCAGCAAAGCAATAGATATCACAGAGAGTAATAAAAGTTTATACATAATTATTAAGGTTTTTTCATCTTGTCTTTTGGCACGAAATCCAAGCTGGCAGAATTGATACAGTATCTGAGTCCGGTAGGTTCAGGTCCATCATCAAATACGTGACCTAAGTGTCCTCCACATCGTGCACAGAGTACTTCAGTTCGATTCCACCCAAAGCTATTATCTGCTTTTTCTTGTACATGCGTTTTGCCTATAGCTTTATAGTAACTGGGCCATCCTGTTCCCGAATCAAATTTGGCTTGACTATCAAATAATTCCAAACCACAAGCGGCACAAATATACGTTCCTGCTTCGTGATGATCCCAAAGGTCTCCGGAAAATGCCCTCTCCGTACCCGCCTGTCTGAGGATGTAGTACTCCTCTTTGCTGAGCAAAGCTTTCCACTCTGCATCCGTTTTGCTGATTTTGGCAGGTATTGATCTCTCGTCCCCACGCATTTTATTACTGTTCGGAGTTGACTGTGCACCACAAGAACTACTGACCAAAATCAATAATACATTGAAGTAATATGCGACTTGCATTGAAATAATTTTTTTTAGTTAGAACTATTTATATCTATTAAAACACCGTATGGTTGCCTCAAGTTATTCAAAAATATGCACTCAGCTGATTCTGTAACAAGAAAGGACTCCAACATCACTCTCCTATCAGATCATATTCCGTAGCATCCACGATACGTACGTCTGCAAAATCACCTATCCGCAAATACCTGTCCTGAGCAGAAAGGATTACTTCATTATCTACTTCAGGAGAATCAGCTTCAGTACGTCCGTAGTAATACTGTCCATCCTTTCGGTCGATAAGCACTTTATATGTCTTGCCTATTTTAGAACGATTATCTTCTAAGGATATTTGACGCTGGACTTCCATCAAGCGATTGAGCCGATCGATTTTCAAGGAGCGGGGGACATCATCTTTGAGCTCAAATGCAGAAGTTTCTTCTTCATGGCTGTAGATAAATACACCTAATCGGTTAAATCGCATCTCTCGGACAAAGTTCAGCAATACCATAAAGTCATCTTCAGTTTCTCCCGGAAATCCCACGAGCATAGTAGTACGCAGCGCAATGTCGGGGACGGTATCTCGTGTAGCGCCTATCAACGCTCTAGTCTGATCCTGCGTAATCTGTCGCTTCATATTTAGAAGTACTGCATCCACAGCATGTTGTAAAGGGATGTCCAGATAATTGCAGATGTTATCGTATTTCTGCATGATGTCGAGAACATCCATAGGAAATTTGCCGGGATAGGCATAATGTAAGCGTATCCATTGTAGTCCATCGACTTGTGCCAATGCTTCGAGCAAATCACCCAAAGCACGTTTTTTGTACAGGTCCAATCCATAATATGTCAACTCTTGTGCGATCAAAATCAACTCTACCACACCTTGAGCAACCAGATATTCAGCTTCTCTAACCAATTGGTCTATGGGTCTGGAGATATGCTTGCCGCGCATCAACGGAATGGCACAAAAAGAACAAGTTCTGTTGCATCCCTCTGATATTTTGAGATAAGCAAAATGACTCGGAGTAGTGATCTGCCGCTCTCCTATGAGTTCGTGACGATAGTCTATATCAAATCTGGCCAAAAGCCCGGGGAGCTCTAAGGTACCAAAAAAGGCATCGACTTCAGGGATATCCGCTCGTAATTGATCTTTATATCGCTCACTCAAGCAGCCTGTAACATACAAGCGTTCTATCCTGTTTTGGGTTTTGAGAGCAGCATAGTGCAGGATAGTATCCACAGATTCTTCCTTGGCACGATCTATGAACCCACAAGTATTGACGATGACGACTTGAGACGGACTGTGGTCCGACTCGTGTTCTGCATCTATATCATTGGCACGCAGCTGCGTGATGATATTTTCGGAATCCACCAAATTTTTACTACAGCCCAAGGTGATCACATTGACCTTGTATTTTTTATGTATCTTTGTTTTCACTATCTATAATAGATTGGATCAATATCGAGTTTTAATTATTTCAATAATTGCGCCCAAGATATGTACAAATATTTGATTTTATCGTTCTTCTTAATCCTCTTCAGTCGAGTCGAAGCCCAAGTCGGTATTTCGGTAGGATATGGTGAGATCAAGAATCCGGACTGGGAAGCCCTTCCGCCCAATTGTGACTGTGTCTACATTGAGCGCAATTATAGAACCATTGCCCTCGATTACAGACTGAGACTGAAACAAAAACGCTTGGAGTTTTTTCCGAGTATCCAATGGACAACATCGGATGACTTTGGATTCTCGGGAGATATTGGCAATGCTCGTTGGGACTACAGAGTGCGATCTTTGAGGCTCTTACTCAATACGCGTGCTTATCTATTGGACTTTGGATCCGATTGTGATTGCCCAACTTGGTCCAATAGCAACCGGTTTTTCAAAAAAGGATTTTTTGTTTTTGTCACACCGGAGATCGGCAGTAGAGACCATATCCATCTCCAAGGAGATGAAGAGGTATCCTCTAACCGCAGTTTGCTCTTTGGAGTATCGGGAGGGCTGGGCTTGGATATTGGATTGACGGATCTTTTTACATTGAGTCCGACATTCAGGCTGGGGTATCTCAGCCCGAGCGAATGGCAAAATTTTGACTCCTCCGGGGCACTTGCTGATGAAACCTTATTTTATGGTGCCGAACTGCGTTTGGGTGTCAACTTTTGATCTCTAAGCATATTAATATCACAATCCTTCGGGCAAATCCATAGTGATTTGTTTTTGATCATGATGGATCTCCAAGATCCATTCTTCGATAAATGGAATAAGTTTGTGTTGCTCACCGGTAGTGACTTCTGCCATAAGATGTGCAGGATATTCTGTAATTTTTTGGATAAACATGTCCTCAGGATACCCATCAGCAATGATGCGATAGTCCCTAAAAGCCAGATGCTTATCTACAAATGTATCACTTGATGCTGCACAAGTCTCCCACTGCTCTTTGGATATATAGAGTCCGCAGCCGGTTAGCTTTCTGGCATCTTCCGGATTGTGTATATCATCAAATTTGACTATATACTCGCCCTCACTGCCTAAGAGATTTTCTATAAAAAAAGGAACATAATCTCCATTGATCCGTATAGAGACAAAAGGTACTTGTTCGAAACAGTTTACAAAAGGAGCTTCAATCCAAAGATAGATGTCCCCTCGTACCCCTTTGGTTTTTTTTAGATAGCCTATCTTGGTAAAATACTCCGGTGACATCGATAGCGTCATTTAAAATCGATCAATTCCTGCACTAGTGCATAGCCTCGCTCGGCATCTTGCTCCCAAGGCTCACCAATGACATGGCATGGGTCTTCCGGGGTTTGGTTGCATTCGAGTTCAAAAATACGCTGCGTACGCTTGATCAGTCCTACATTGGGCGCATAGTAAGCTATAGACTCTCGAAGATCCAGTACACTCTCAGATTGGGCCTCTCTTACGCGTAGTACTCGATCAAAAACTCGTCCATGGATCTCCAGCTGTAAATCATTCGCTTCCAAGGAGTAGTTTCCCCATCCTCTAAAAAGTTTGATGGGTTCGTCCTCTATTCTAAATACCTGTTCTGCATCCAAAAAAACATTGCCATTCCAGCTTTGATCTATCTTAATCGGAAAGATCAGCTTGACAAAACGCCAATGGTCCTCCGTCCGAAGTGCACGTCTCTCGTCTCGTTGTTCTAAAACAAAACCGCTTTGCGTCCAAGCTTGATCAAGCTCAGCACGCCAAGATACTGCCCATTTATACACCAGATCATTTTCTTCATTTCTGAATGTATCGATGAGCTCTTCTTGCATATAAGACCTGACAGATCTACCCGATGCTTGACCGTCCGACCGGATGTCATAGAGTACAGAGTCCATTTGATAGACTCGGGATGCACCGATTTTTAAAGGAAAATATTCATATCCCACATCCGTATTTGGCTCTTCTATTTTGTCTTTTGTACAGGAGATAGCCAATATGACTATCCATACCCAAGACGCTACCCATTTCATCATATATAGTTCATGTTTTTTTTTTATAATCCGGATTTGATAATACCGCCACCCAATACATCATCCTCTTGATAAAATACGGCTGACTGACCCGCTGCTACACCTTTGGCATGTCCGGAAAACTCTACTTTGATCTCATCAGCACCTGAGGGATAGATTTTGCTCATCTGCCCCGGATCATTATAACGAATTTTTGACTCAATATGGTCTAACTCC
>JAJRUR010000079.1 GCA_024277695.1 Bacteroidota bacterium
CTGTTGCTCCGACATTTGATGCTCCGGGCGATACAGACTTCTGCCAAGAAGATGCTACGAGTTGTGATGTAGATGTAAGCTTATCAGCTAATGCTACAGATGACTGTAGCGCAGAAGAGCAGTTGAGCTATGCATGGTCTGTTGACTTGGGCAATGACGGTAGTTATGACCTGACTGGAAATGGTAAAACATTCTCCAGAGCAGTACCTGCCGGTACGCACAAGATCCGTTGGACTGTAGAGGACGGCTGTGACAATACAGCAATCCAAGAATATACATTTACAGCTAGAGAATGTAAGAAACCAACACCGGTATGCTTGAATGGTGTGGCTACTGTTGTGATGCCATCAGTTGGGGAAGTGACCATTTGGGCATCTGACCTGGATTCAGGATCTTCATTTGATAACTGTACGGCGCACGAGGATCTTGTATTTACTATCCGTAGAGTGGGTGACGCGAATCCTCCAACACCAAGCATCGTACTGACTTGTGATGATATTCCTAATGGAGTAGAAGAAACAGTCGAAGTCGAAGTATGGGTAACGGACGAATCCGGTAATACTGATAACTGTGTGACGTATATCTTACTCCAAGATACTCCGGATGCAGATAATCCTGAAGGTGTTTGTCCTGACGCTGATGATGTACCTCTAGCGGGTAATATCACTACAGAAGATGGTGCAGCTGTATTAGGACATCCTGTAGAATTGATAGGAAGTGACTATATTGACTTCACTAATATCAATGGAGACTATGCTTTCGCAGCCTTGACAGACGAAACAGTTCAAGATGTACAGTTCGTAGTACCTTCTAAAAATGATGATGCATCCAATGGTGTATCAACCCTGGATTTGATTGCTATCCAACAACATATTTTAGGTGTTAAGTTGTTAAATTCTTCTTACAAAATGATTGCAGCTGATGCTGATAATAACCGTCAGATCAATGTGCTCGATTTATTAGAATTACAACAAATCATTTTGGGATTACGAACTAACTTCTCTAACAATAGATCTTGGAGATATGTGAGTAACGATGAAGTTCCGCCGATGAATGATCCTTATACATTTGAGGAGCCGAAGAGCATAGAGGGAATGTCCGCTGAGGAGATGCTCAATGTTGACTTTACGGCTGTAAAAATCGGAGACGTAAATGGTTCGGCAAGAACAGGTATAGTCAGCAATACGATTATTCCTCGAAGTGCATTACATTTTGAGATCGATGAGAGTAAAATTGTTTTTGATGAAGAAATCAGAGTACCTGTAACTTCTTCTAACTTCAATCAAATCATTGGATATCAATTTACTTTGAGTTTTGATCCTGAGCTATTAGAATTTGTTCATATCGAATCCGGAGCTTTGAGTATTCGACCGGAAAATGTCGCAAAACATAATGCCGATAGAGGAATCATCACAACGAACTGGTATGATGTCCGAGCGCATAGTTATGATGACCAAACCGTATTGTTTACATTGGTCTTACGCGGTGAAAACATCGATGGACTATCCATAACCGATGATATTACACCGGCTGAAGCATATACAGAGCAAGGAGAAATAAAAGCTTTGACCTGGACGATAAATGATCGGGTGGCTGATATTTTTACATTATACCAAAATGAACCGAATCCATTTATAGATGCCACAGAGATCCGATTTGATCTGCCTGAAGCGGCTCAAGCTGTGATTACAGTTTTAGATGTTAAAGGTAGAGAATTGTATGTGGAGAAAATAAATGCACGTAAAGGGGCTAATCAAGTGACGATTACCCATGAAGATGTACAAGGAACCGTAGGAGTACTCTATTATCGTGTAGAAACAGATAAATACTCTGCTACGAAGAAAATGGTTAAAGTCAGATAAGCAATTATTTGATTAGATGAATACAAAAAAAAGCAGGTCTCCAAGAGATCTGCTTTTTTTTTTTGAATTGGAGGGATATGCAATTTTACATACTAACTAAGAGAGGGAAATAGAGATAATATCATCTAGAGAGCAGAGATTGTAAAAACACCAAGGGTCAATAATATATTTGAACGGTAGATGAGAACACTAAAGTTTTTATTAGACAAAGGGATAGTGCATGGTAAGCAAGAATACTACCCACCTGCTTTTTTTGCATTTGTATATCCCATATCGTGCAGTAGTTGGAGTATTTTATCGCGTTGATCACCTTGTAGAATGATCCGGCCATCTTTAACACTACCACCAACGCCGCACTTGGATTTGAATAACTTAGCGAGTTCTACGAGTCGTTTGTCTTGCTCTTCCAGGTGGGCAATAATCGTCACGGACTTTCCCTTACGTTTTTTTCGATCTAAAAAGATTCGTGGGGACTGGTCAACCGGTGCAATGATTTGACCATCTACATGATCTTCAAAGAATGCATCCGTTGCGTCTCCGGTAGAGAATACTAGACCCAAATCTGACAGCTTGTTTAGTTTTTTATCTTTCATTTGGTGAAGTAAATAGATTGCAAATATCGGTAATTAAAAGTTCATAATTTGCATAAGCTACAACATTAGGATGAAGGAATGAGGGATTTGATTGGTTCAGTATGTACATTTGGACTGAATTTACTAATACAAGATCCAATGGGGAAAATACCTACTACTGAACAGGACTCTAATCACAGGCATCTTGAGCAGATGACTACTGCTGAATTGCTTACGAATATCAACCGAGAAGATCAAACAGTGGCAATGTCAGTCAAAAAAATCATCCCAAAAATCATCCCTCTGATAGAGCTTATTGTGCGTAAGATGCGTTCGGGTGGACGTTTGTTTTATATAGGGGCAGGGACGAGTGGTAGATTAGGTATTTTGGACGCATCCGAATGTCCTCCAACATTTGGTGTGCCGGATGATTGGGTAATCGGGTTGATAGCAGGAGGAGATAGTGCTATCCGCAAAGCGGTAGAACATGCAGAGGATAATCCGGATGGGGCTTGGGATGATTTGTCATCATTTGGTGTCAATAGTAAGGATGTGGTAATTGGGATTGCGGCTTCAGGGACAACGCCATACGTAGTTGGAGGATTGGCTGATTGTCAAAACAGGGGTATTGCTACTGGCTGCATCACTTGCAATGAGAATGTCCCTATCCTTCGGTATGCTGATTATCCGGTGGTTTGTGTAGTGGGTCCGGAATTTGTTACCGGGAGTACACGGATGAAGTCAGGAACAGCACAGAAGCTAATACTCAATATGATCAGTACATCGGTGATGATACTTTTGGGTAGAGTACGTGATAATAAAATGGTGGATATGCAACTGAGCAATGCAAAACTCGTCGAGCGTGGTATGCGCATGATCAGCGATAGTTTAAATATCTCAAATAGAGAAGCTAGACAATTACTGATTTTGCACGGAAGTGTACGAGAGGCAATTGATCAATATAAAAAATAGCTCATAAGGAAAGAAAAGAAAGTGTACAATGGATAGTTTGACGCAAATGGTTCTTGGAGCTGCAGTAGGGGAGGCTTTATTGGGCAAGAAGATAGGAAACCGAGCTATGGTTTGGGGTGCTATAGGTGGTACAATACCTGACTTAGATATTTTGGCTTATACATTTATGCATCCCATGGACGCACTTGCAGCTCATCGAGGTATATCACATTCTTTATTTTTTGGTGTTTTGTTTCCTTTTGTTGTCGCCTTCATCCCACATTGGATTTATGGATATTCGTGGCATAAAAAATCGTGGTATCGTTGGACGATTTCAGTAGTTTCGATTATCTTTCTTACTCTGTTTAGTTATTTGATCGTATCGATATTGTCTTCCGTTTTTGGCTTTTCGCAATGGATCAAATGGCTAGTCGTATTGCTATTTTTGGTTTTAATAGTTTATCGAGTGTTGACCAAATATACTTTTAGTGAGGCACAAAATATAGATGTAGGATATCGAAATTGGGTGAAGCTGTTTATGGGAGCAATCATTACCCATCCGCTATTGGACGCATTTACTCCGTATGGTACACAATTGTTCCAACCCTTTTCTGATTTTCGAGTGGCTTTTAATACGATTTCAATAGTCGATCCGATATATACCATCCCATTTCTGCTGTGTCTTTTGATAGCCGGTCGCTATAAGCGCAGATCGCCTAGACGATCTAAATGGAATCGAGCAGGACTAATATTAAGTACCACTTATCTAATTTGGTCTGTTGGAATCCACCAATACGTAGTGGGCATTGTCCGGAAGGATCATTTAAAAACATCGGACAACGCAGTAGCTATCCGTTTTATGACAACACCTACCTTACTCAATACTATTTTGTGGAATGTTGTCACCGAATACGATGATTATTACACCCTTGGCTATTATTCTTTGTTCGACAATAATCCCAAAGTTTCTAATCTGATTCGCGTCCAAAAGCAACACCAATTGCTCCAAAACTTTGAGCAAGACCATGCTTATAGAATCCTTCGGTGGTTTTCTAATGGCTACTATAGCATAGAAAAGATAGAGGACTCCTATCGCTTCCACGACTTGCGCTACACTTCCCGTAAGGAAGACTGGAGTCAACTTCGTTTCATATTTGGTTATGCTCTCAAGCCAAATGGCGATCGACTGGAAGTCAAGGAACTACGTGATCGGCCAAAGGATGGCAAGAACATGTTTGGAAACTTATGGAGAAGATTAAAAGGCATTTAGCAGCCAGTATCTATGCATAAGTACTTTGTGCGTGTCCCTCGTACCTCGGGTCGGCTATACAGGGGTGCCTATTTGATTATTTTTGGGACTTCCGGTTACGCCCGCCTAAGATGACAACTACCAAGAATGGGGATAAAACAGAAATCCTTTGTATCTTGCGCCTCTGATATCAAAATAAGTAAAAATATTTTAGATTATGCCAAAATCAATAGTAGCGGGTATCGGATTCTACGTCCCAAAAAATGTAGTAACTAACCATGATCTCGAGGAGAGAATTGACACTTCGGATGAGTGGATTCAAGAGCGTACAGGGATCCAAGAGCGAAGATTCATCACACGGTTTGAGGAGACGACAGGGACGATTGGAGCGAAAGCTGCTCGGGTAGCAATTGAACGAGCAGGACTGGAACCGAAAGATATTGATTTTTTGATCTGTGCTACGCTGAGTTCAGATTATTTCTTTCCGGGTTCCGGAGTTATCATCCAACGTGAGTTGGGCATCAATAAATTAGGTATCGGCTGTTTAGATGTGCGTAACCAGTGTTCGGGATTTGTATATGCGCTGAGTATAGCAGACCAATATATCCGTAGCGGTATGTATAAGAATATACTTGTCGTAGGTGCAGAAGTACACTCAACAGGGGTGGATTTTACAAATCGCGGTCGTGATGTGTGCGTTATCTTTGGTGATGGTGCAGGCGCAGTAGTCCTACAACCTACAGAAGATCCCCATCGCGGTATATTAGGCACTAAGCTGCATGCAGATGGTGAATTTGCTGAAAAACTCGCTATGATCAATCCCGGATCCCATTCCGGTGTACACATCGGAGAAGAGGGGTATGGTTTTGACCACGATGATCCATTGTCGCATCTATATCTGACGCAAGCGATGTACGACAATGATCTGATTTACCCCACGATGGAAGGGCAGTTTGTATTTAGAATGGCTGTGATGAAGTTTCCGGAAGTTATTAAAGAGGTATTGGATGAACATGGCTATACATCTCAAGATATTGATTTGTTGGTTCCGCACCAAGCAAACCTTCGTATTAGCCAGTTCGTACAGAAAAGAATGAAGTTGAGAGATGATCAGGTGATCAATAATATACACAAATATGGTAATACTACAGCAGCTTCTATTCCTATAGCCCTATGTGAAGCTTGGGAAGATGGACGTGTGCAAGAGGGAGACCTTATTTGTCTGGCGGCTTTTGGCAGTGGCTTTACTTGGGCATCCGCTTTAATGAGATGGTAGGCTATAGTCCGAAGATGACTGACTACATTTAAAACAAAAAAATTAAAGGTGAAACTCGACATACTTGCTTTTGGTATTCATCCGGATGATGTAGAGTTGGGCTGTAGTGGTACACTGCTCCGCCAAATAGACCTCGGCAAAACCGTAGGACTGGTGGATTTGACCAAAGGAGAATTGGGTACGCGAGGAAGTGCCGAATTAAGAAAAAAAGAATCTACAGCATCAGCCCAATTGATGGGAGCAAGAGTCAGAGTACAGCTTGGACTTCCGGATGGTTTTTCGGAGATAGATCACGAATCCTTGATGCGTGTCATCAGAATCATCAGGATGTATCAACCTGATATTCTTTTGGCCAATGCACTCTCTGATCGTCATCCAGACCATGCTAAAGGTGCAGAGCTCGTATCAAGAGCTGCTTTTCTCTCCGGCTTGATAAAAATTCATACTGTTGATTTAAATGACCAAAAGCAGATCCCATGGAGACCTAAGGCTATCTACCATTATATACAAGATCATCAGTTAGAAGCTGATTTTGTTGTGGATATTTCAGATTATATGGATAAAAAACTAGAATTGATTCAGTGTTTTGGGTCCCAATTTTATGATCCGGAGTCGGAAGAACCTGAAACACCTCTGACGGGCGTTGATTTTTTTGATTTGATTAGATCAAAGGCAAAAATCTACGGACGACCTGCAAGTTATGCCTATGCAGAAGCGTATAATGTCACCAGGTGTATAGGCGTTCGAGATATTTTTGATTTGGATTGATATGATATTGTGCGTATCTATTGTTTGTCTCTAAATTTAAAAATTTGTACCTTCGCATTATATCTTTCTATTTTTTATAATATTTTCCAGAATGCATAGATGCCTCATATATCCTTTTGTACTCTTGTGTTGGTTGTTGGTCTCCTGCACTTCGGATGGCAATAAAGCTACGAAGGGGTCAAATCCTTCAGGACAAGAGACTATATCTAGTGCTCAGGATGCACAGATTGACCTGCGAACTGTTCAACTAAGTGAGCTCAAGGGCAAAAAACTCAGTAAATGGACTTTTCTCACACGGGGTTATTTTAATAAGGCTGTAGAGATCACCGGAGGCAAAGTTAAAGTAGATGAGGTAAAAGGGCAGTGGATGAAACTCTTGGATGATCAGCGATATCAATTGGGTCTTGATGATCAAATCACGGAATGGGGTCTTTGGGAGTACGACAACGATACAGACCTGTTGCATTTGATTAATCATACACCGGGGGGGGCGAGTTCTGAGTGGAAAGTAGCTGCCGGCAATGACAACATCGTTCTTGTAGGATCTCCGAAGTACGGAAATAATGGAACTCAAATGAAGTGGGTTCGTGTACTTCCGGAAGAGTAGTATTCGTCATTTGGTTTTCATTAACAAGACAAAAGCATCTTAATCTTATATTTGCATAAGCAAAACCATAAGATGGTAAGAGATACACTCGATCAATATGATAAAATACTAGCTAACTGCAAGGATTTGCTCCTGGCAAAGCATCGCGATTACGGGTCTTCTTGGCGCATTCTCAGACCATCATCCTTGACCGATCAGCTCTATATCAAAGCTAGCCGGATCCGTCAGATCGAAGAGTCCGGCATCCAAAAAGTCGAGGATCCTGTAGAGGACGAGTACAGGGGATTGATCAACTATTGCATTCTAGCTATCATTCAGTTGACTCTTGGGTCATATGAGGACTTGGATATATCTACCGAACAACTGAATAAACACTTTGACAGAGAGGTCAATATAACGCGAGATCTGCTTGAAGCCAAAAACCATGATTATGGTGAGATATGGCGTGAGATGCGTGTGAGCTCCTATACAGACTTGATCTTGATGAAGCTTTTGCGCATCAAAAGTATCGAAGATAATGATGGTGTAACCGAAGTATCTGAAGGTCTCCCGGCCAATTATCGCGATATCATCAATTATTCTGTTTTTGCATTAATAAAATTATCCGAAAAGAAGTAAAATATGAGTTTATTCCAGTTGATTTTATATGTTTCTATCGCAGGTTTGATATGTACTTTTGCCACGTATTTTGTGCTAAAAAACAAAGACAGCTTTATAATTTCTTTTTTACAAAATACAGTAGGAATACTTTTCTTGTTTTCAGGGTGGGTCAAGGCGATCGATCCGATGGGGACAGCTTTCAAAATGAAAGACTACTTTGGAGAGTTTCAGTCTGCCTTTGAGCATTCGGCTATGTCGTTTATGTCGGGTATATTCCCTTGGATGAGTAGGCATGCTATTGCTTTTTCGGTGGCGATGATCGTTTTCGAAATGTTGCTCGGTCTAGCCCTAATCATCGGATGGAGGCGCAAACTGACCGCTTGGTTATTTACGCTGTTAGTGATATTTTTCGCCATCCTGACCGGATATACATTTTTGACCGGTTATGTACCTCGGGACAATTACTTTTTTCAGTTTTCAGCTTGGTCTTCTGCTTTTGACCCCAACAATATGCGTGTAACGGATTGTGGTTGTTTCGGAGACTTTATAAAATTAGATCCTAGAGTATCTTTTATGAAAGATTTGGTACTACTGGTACCGGGCGTGTTGTTCATTCTGTTTGCCAAAAAAGCGCATAAGCTATTGAGCAAAAAGATGAGGAACACTGTGATGCTACTAACTGCCTTGGGTCTACTGTTTTATTGCTTTAGTAATTATGTATGGGATCTGCCGCATATCGACTTTAGACCTTTCAAAGAAGGTGTCAATATCCGTGAGCAAAAACAATTGGAAGAACAGGCGATGGCCAATGTGCAGATATTAGGTTGGGAGATGATCAATACCAATACAGAAGAAACTGTCAAAGTCATGAATCCTAAGTATTCTGAAGTCATTAAGGACTACCCCAAAGAAAAAGGATGGGCAGTGAAAGGACAGGTTCAATCCGAACCTACAATAAAATCAACCAAAATCAGTGAGTTTGATGTTTCGGATATCGACGGCAATGAACAAATCGAAGATTTGCTCCATGATCCCAATTATCGCTTTTGGGTTATCAATTATAAACTCCCGTTTGAAGAAGTGACTCAACAAGTAAGCTATAGAGATAGCCTATTTATCTCGGATACCTTAGCAGATGGTAAAATCACCAAGCACTTGGACAAAATCGTCACTAAAACAAAAGAGCAAACAAGCTACGTATGGGATGATGACTTTGTCCAAGATCATCTTAGGATTAAGCCCGTGGTGGATGCAGCGGCCCAGGATAATATCGGTACCACCGCTATAATTAAGGTGAGTCCTCCGGAACTCATGCAGAGCTATCGCGATGCGATGAATATGGATCTCCAAGTGTATAAGGCAGATGATATCCTACTTAAGACTATCATTCGATCCAATCCCGGATTGCTCTTGGTAAAAGATGGACAAATCATCAAAAAATGGCACAAATCCAAAATTCCTAGCTATACGGATATCAAATCCAAGTATCTACAAAAGTGATCTTTTATACGGCGGTTCTCTCAGCATGATGAACCGCTGCTATATCTCTGATGTGTCATCGTAGAGCGATGTATAAATATGGGTGGCAGACCCTGCCAAGGAATAGCTTATAAAAATTATATAAAAAAAATCCATATATATAGGAAAATATAATATGTATGATTATATTTGCACTATGGAACTTCTAGACGGTAAACAACTCTCAAAAATACTCAAATCGGAAATCAAGCAGGAAGTAGAAAAAATCATGGCCAAGGGGGAGCGAGCACCACATCTGGCAGCTATTCTAGTCGGCAATAATCCTGCAAGCCAATCTTATGTACGGAGTAAAGTACGCTCCTGCGATGAAGTAGGATTCAGATCGACGCTGCTACATTTAGAAGAAAATATTACGGAAAAAGAATTGCTCGAAGTCGTAGAGCGATGCAACACTGATCCTGAGCTGGATGGATTTATCGTCCAACTACCCCTACCGGATCATATCAATGAACAACGCATCAATCTAGCAATTAACTATAAAAAAGATGTGGATGGTTTTCATCCCGTTAATTTCGGTCGAATGGTACAAGGGTTGCCGGCGTTTTTGCCGGCAACACCTTTCGGTATCTTGATGATGCTCGACAGGTACCATATCGAAACCGAAGGAAAAAACTGTGTCGTAATAGGACGTAGTAATATCGTAGGCCAACCGATGAGTATTTTGCTCAGCCGCAAGGCGTATCCCGGTAACTGTACAGTTACATTGGCACACAGTCGGACTAAGAATTTGAGCGAAATTACACGCAAAGCAGACATCATCGTAGCGGCAATCGGACGCCCGAATTATCTAAAAGCAGATATGGTCTCCGAGGGAGTCGTTGTCATTGATGTGGGAATCAATCGAGTTGAGGACGCAAGTCGAAAACGGGGATATCGCTTAGTGGGGGATGTTGACTTTGAAAATGTAGCTCCAAAATGCAGCCATATTACACCCGTACCCGGAGGTGTCGGGCCCTTGACAGTCACCGGATTATTGCTCAATACACTCAAATCCTATAATAAAGAGGTGTATATTTGATGCATGTATCGCATCCAAGGAAAACTCGAATGGATCCATCGATTATGTGACCTGTCAGAGTCACTCTCAGATGAAAAACTACAAAAACCATGTCTGTATATAACGGAGCTACAATTAGTCAGCATATGAGGCATATCTATGACTTTAATAGCTTATGCCGTAATGCAGCTTCTCGTCAAATAGACTACTGTAAGCGCAATAGAAATCCTAACATCGAGCAGTTCACACAGAGCAGTTTAAATGCTTTCATGGCTTTAGAGCCAATGCTTCATCAAATGCATGAAGAGGATATAGTACAGGTCATTTCAGATTTTTCGACGGACCCTCAAGTAAGCCGAAAGGCGGTGTCCTTTACATTGGGTTGCGAAGTTGACCCCAATTTGGGCAAGGCTCCCTCGACTGTCAAATACGAGCGAAGTTTATGAATGTCATCGAAGTCAAAATCGATGCTGCTTTGCTGGAAGATTTTGTTCAGATATGTGCATCTTGGCCACTGGAGGGTATTTGGGAAGAAAAAGAAGATACGCTGAAGTTATTTGTGTTAGAAAGACAAACAGAGAATATCGTGAGCAAGTTGGAGGCATTGGGTATCTCTTTTCGGATCGAGATGCTTGAAGACAAAAATTGGAATGCAGAATGGGAGTCCAAATTTGATATCGTGCGCGTAGGTGATTTTTGCTTGATCTATGCTCCATTTCACAATGTAAGAGCTGAGGCGCGCCACAATATCTTGATGCAGCCCAAAATGGCATTTGGCACAGGACATCACGAAACGACCTACATGATGATCGAAAGGATGTCTTCTTTGGACTTTGATCAACGTCGTGTTTTTGATTATGGATGTGGTACGGGTATTCTGTCTATTTTGGCAGAAAAGATGGGTGCATCCGAAGTGTTTGCTCTTGATCATGAAGAGCCGGCTTTTGCCAATAGCATAGAAAATGCAGAGATCAACGATTGCAATCATATAGCTGTACATCTAGGGACATTGGAGCAAGTAACAGACCAATGCTTTGATATCATTCTAGCCAATATCAATTATGCCGTGCTCAGGCAAAGCGCTGACCAACTTCTAAAACTGGCTAAGGATAATTCCGTCCTCCTGTTGTCAGGTATTCTTCAGAGTCAGACAGAAGAAATAATAGATCAATATACGCAAGCCGGTTGGAAATTTGTTAATAAAATACAAAAAGGGGAGTGGAGTTGTATTAGCTTGCACCGATAACAGCATAAGTGCTAAATATATATCAAAAATCAAAAAACAATGCCTACATTTACCGAAGACAAAGACGCTGAATTATGAAAAAACTATGTATTTCTTTTTGTATTGTATTTACTATCCTGTCATGTCGTACCAATAAAGTCGAGCAAGGTGCAGAAACTATAAAAGCTACTATGTCTGTAAAACAATTGAAATACCCCATAACGCGTGAGGATGATATCGTTGAAGATTATCACGGTACGCAAATCTCTGATCCCTATCGATGGCTAGAAGACGATAATAGCGCAGAAACTAAGGCTTGGGTTAAGGAGCAAAACAAGGTAACATTTGGGTACTTACAGCAATTGCCCGGAAGAACTTATCTAAAAAATCGACTGACTACCTTATGGGATTATGAAAAATACGGCACGCCCTTCAAAGAAGGTGGACGATACTATTATTTCAAAAATGACGGACTGCAAAATCAATATGTTCTCTATGGAGCTGATAGTCCAAAAGAGGTAGGAGAAGTCGTACTGGACCCCAATAAGTTTTCAGACGACGGTACCGCCTCTTTGGGAGGAATGGCATTCAATAAAACAGGTGACAAACTCGCCTATATGGTTTCCGAAGGAGGTTCCGACTGGCGCACTATTTATGTAAAAGATATAAATACGGGCAAACAATATAGTGACAAGGTAGAATGGGTCAAATTTTCCGGCGTTTCATGGCGTGGTGAAGGTTTTTATTATTCGAGATATCCTGAACCCAAAGAAGGAGATGAACTATCTGCAGCTAATGCTTTTCACAGTTTGTATTATCATCGGTTGGGTACTGACCAAGCTCAAGATGAATTGATCTATATGGATGAGCAGCATCCCCAGCGCAATGTCTATGCCGTCACTACTGAAGATGAACGTTTTTTGGTATTGAGCATGTCCGCTTCTACCAGTGGCAATGCACTTTCATTTATCGATCTGAAAAATAATCCATCAAAACTTATTGCTCTGGTAGAAGGATTTGATAGTGACTATAATTTTATTGAAAATATTGGAGATTATTTACTCGTACGTACCAATGATGACGCACCAAACCAAAAAGTTATTCGTATCGATACCAAAAACCCAACACGAACACATTGGCAAACTTTGATTCCCGAATCAGAAAACCCCTTACGCGGGATTGCTATCGTCGGTGGAAAAATATTCGCTTCTTATATGCACAATGCCAGTAGCCAAATTAAGGTTTTTGATCTGGAGGGTAATTATATTCAAGAACTCCAATTGCCAGGGATAGGCTCTGTCGGAGGAGTTAGTGGTAAAAAAGAAGACAAAACCGGATTTTTTACTTTTACTTCATTTACACAACCCTCTACTATATATAAACTCCGTACGGAAGATCTGAGTTATGAGATATTCAGAAAGCCATCTGTAGATTTTGATTCGGATGCTTATCATACGGAGCAGATATGGTATGAGAGCAAGGATGGCACAAAGGTGCCTATGTTCGTCACTAAAAAGAAAGGCCTAAAGCTCGATGGCAAGCGTCCCACATTACTCTATGGCTATGGCGGTTTTGATATACCGATTACCCCGTCCTTTTCACTGACTAGAGTACCTTTATTAGAAAACGGAGGCATCTACGTAGTTGCCAATATCCGTGGTGGAGGTGAGTTTGGGTCGGAATGGCACAAAGCGGGCACATTGGAGCGCAAACAAAATGTATTTGACGACTTCATAGCTGCTGCCGAATATTTGATAGCGCATGGATATACATCTCCCAAGCACTTGGCTATCGAAGGGGGATCCAATGGAGGCCTGTTGGTAGGAGCATGTATGACGCAGCGTCCGGAACTCTTTGCGGTAGCTTTTCCGCGAGTAGGTGTATTGGATATGCTCAGATATCATCAGTTTACTATTGGCTGGGCATGGGCTACAGACTACGGTAGGTCAGATGATCCTGAAGCATTCAAGTATTTGATAAAATACTCTCCACTGCACAATGTACGCAAGCTAGCTTATCCTGCTACAATGGTGATGACAGCAGACCATGATGACCGCGTGGTGCCGGCACATTCATTTAAGTTTGCCGCTACATTACAAAAACAGCATACCGGGCGCAATCCGGTATTGATACGCATCGAAACATCCGCAGGACACGGTGCCGGAAAACCGACAGACAAAATTATACAATCCGCAGTGGATATGCTCTCTTTTTTGTTTTACCATACCGGAGCTACACCGGCAAATGGATAAATAGCCAATAAATCGTCTGTAGGCTTGCTTCACCACAGTAAGCCTACAGCACTGTTTCTTCTGCACTTTTTCGTCACAGAGGAGCATATTCCGGAGTTCCATTCTTTGTTAAAAAGACCGCATAATCAAACTATCCATCAAACGGGGTTCTACTCCCAAATTTCTAAAAACTTTTAGACCCAAAATAACTCAAGAATCTTACCTTTAAGGCTATTATATATGATTAAATTTTCGTATTTTTGCACACATTTTAGAAAGAAAATCAGACTATGTCAGAGGACTCAAAAATAGTAAAGATCAATATAGAGGACGAAATGAAATCC
>JAJRUR010000080.1 GCA_024277695.1 Bacteroidota bacterium
AGAAGGGTCGATTTTGTTTGGTTTTGATGTGTGCTTTAGATTTGTGCTAGCAAAGAATCTAAAAGCAATAGCTTGGGATATAGTGGTCAAATTTCTTTTAAATTAAACAAATTTTATCCACTATCAACAGCCTTCTTTCCAAGACTGTCTCCTTTTTAGAGGTACGTGGAGGACTTTTTTTTTAGCTAGATCGATGCATCAGTAGTTTGCGCTATGTAGTTAAAAAATAGTCTCCCGGGGTTACTTCTGTTTTCAAAGCTAAAACAAAAAAAAATAGGATTCAAGAAAAAATGCGTTTATGTCTAATATTGGCAAAAGTTTTTTTTGAGGAGAACGCACCGTCCTTACGGTGTCCCTCTCTGGAGGTGGCTAGGGGAGGACAACAGTACAACTCACCCCCGACCCCTCTCTTAAAAAAGAGGGGAGCGCAGTCGCTCTAGTTTGCTGTCTCGTAGTGACCCTCTCCGTGTGATGGGACTGCTTTGTCGTGCATCCTCGCAGATGTCATTGCGAGACAGCCGAGATGGTGCATCGAGGGCTTGCCGCTGCCGAAGATAAAGCGAGATGTTTAAATCGAGCTTCACAAGCGCATAAGCTGTCAAGCGCATAAGCGAGATAATCCGAGATGTCTAAATCGAGGATCACAAGCGCATAAGCTGTCAAGCGCATAAGCGAGTAATCTGTTTATCGGCTCCGTACTGATGAGATTGCTTCGTCGTGCCTCCTCGCAATGACGCTATAAAAAAAGCTTCTTCTTCAGCTCTTCCTGACTCGGATAACTAATCAATACTGCCCGATGCGGCTGCTGAAACACAAACATAGACCCTGCAGCTACAGCGGAGGCACCATAATCTACTGCTCTTCTAAAATCCTCTACCGATGCCGCTCCACCACAGGCGACGACAGGTATATCAATGGAATGTGCTACCGATTTGATCAGATCCAAATCATATCCTCCAAATGTGCCATCTCGATCGATAGAGCTGAGCATAAGCTCTCCGGCTCCACGCTCTTGCATCTCTTTGGCAAAAGCCACCGGATCATATTTTGTTTTTTTAGATCCATTATGGGTATAGACTCTTTGTCCTCCCATCCAAGATGATTTGACATCCATGGATACGACAACACATTGTGCCCCATATTTTTTAGCAGCCTCCGAAATTAAATTTGGATTGGTATGGGCTGCTGTGTTCAGAATGACTTTTTCTGCTCCATTGTATAATAATCGGTCTATATGCTCCAACTTCATGATCCCTCCACCATATGCCAAAGGCATAAAGGCTTCACTCGCTATATCTGCTACTGCTTCAAATTTAGGTTCATTCTTTTCTTTGCTCGCAGATATATCCAAAATTATTATCTCGTCCACTTCTTTGTCGTTGAAGATCTTGACTGCATTGATGGGGTCACCGACATATTTGTGGTTTTTAAATTTTATAGATTTGACCAACCCGTCTTGTCGAATTAAGAGGACTGGAATGACACGTATCCGCCTCATTTAATAATTCTTTATAAAATTTCTCAACAACTGCATTCCATATTTATGGCTCTTTTCAGGATGAAATTGCATTCCGAGTATATTATTTTGCTCTATACCTGCTACAAATTCATATCCATATTCAGCAGTCACAGCTTTGAGGCTTTCATCATCAGATTGCATATGATAACTATGTACAAAATAAAAACGTGGATCATCCGGCATATCCATAAACAATTTGGAGCCATTCATACATTGTACATCTGCCCATGCCATATGCGGTATTTTATAGGCTTTGGGCATCTTGGATTGATCAAATTTGACTGTACGTGCATTGATCCAACCAAGCCCGGGTATATCTCCCTCTTCAGATCCCTTAGTCAGTAATTGCGCTCCCAGGCAAATACCAAGTATAGGAATCTTATCCTTCAGCACACGCTGATTTAGAATCTCGACTACACCCGATTGGTTTAGTTTTTTCATGCCATAATCAAAATGACCGACGCCTGGGAGGATTAGCTTATCCGCATCATTGATGTCATGAGGATCTGATGATATCGTTACATCCCGATAGCCAATCTTCTTGAGCATGTTTTTGATGCTGAGTAAGTTGCCGATACCGTAGTTGATGATGGCGAGCATTAGACGTTTAAATTATTTCTACGATACTCATCAAATTTAGAGTGTGGTATATATCCATTGTATTCATATTCACTTTTATGAAAAACACACTCAGATGGCTCTATTTTTTTAATCAACTTCGCAGGATTCCCTCCAATAACACAAAAGCCCTCTTCAAATGACTTTGTAACAATTGCTCCTGCCGCTACAATGGTATAATCGCCCAAACTAACACCCGGCAAAATAATCGCGCCCATCCCTATCCAACAATATTTCCCAATATGGACATCTTTAACAACATGTTTTCGGTTATCACATAGATCATGATTGCCCGTGATTATACCAACATTGGGAGCTATCTGTGTATAGTCTCCTATATATATTTTACCGAAAGCTTGAATATAATTACCCGGGCTATACCCAGGTGAAGTCTCAATGCCACAATATATATTTTTATAATTTCCAACCCTGCTTGTAGCATGTACTGGCCAATAAGCATGGGACGAAAGTAGTAATACTTTTTGATTGTACCACATATCAAAAGAAATAGGCGTTTGTGTTAATCTTGTTTCTTTAAAAAAAGAAAATCGCTTAAATCGATGCAATAATCGCCTCAAAATAAAATTAGGGATAAGCCTATAAATAAACCGCTCTATCTTATTCAACTCCATTAATCTTATTCCTTGAAAAATTATATGATCGAATTAAATAAATCAAATAAATAATTGAATAATTAAGTGCAAAAAGAATTAATGATACATAAATAGAATCAAAAACCTTAAATCCTATATAGAAAACCAAATAATTTGATAATAATATCCAAATATGCCAGTAAAAATCTTCTTTCAGCCTGTTTGCCATAACAAATAAGTAAGACAACGGACTAACCACAAGTTTCATAGAAAAATAAAATGCTAGTATCCTAGCAAAAACGCCAGCCTCTCGCCATTTCTCTCCAAATACAATGGCAAAAAGATCAGGACCAAAAGCTACTAGCACTAGAAATGGAATGATCGCAATAGCCGATAAGGTCTTTAAGGTTTTCAGAAATATCGGCCTGCAAGACCCTGTTTTATTATAGTCCTCGACAGCTCTTTGTCTAAAGACTTCCGATATCGCACCTGTTATTAAGGAAATTGGCAAACCAAGCATGCGAACGCACAAATTATAGACTCCCACTATAGCTGGTCCAGCAAAATGGCTCAACATAAAAACTGGTAACTGATTCGTAAATCGATTGATAAATTCTGAGGGCAAGCTAAACTTTGGAAAATTAACATACTTCACAGCAGCCTCTTTAATCACTTCCATGTCGAGATACTTGAGTCCGAGATCTTCTTTTCGGGTCAGGGCGACTAGCATAACGAGTGGCGGAACTATGTGACTCGTAAGCAATCCGGCAAAGAGTCCCAAAGGACCTGCCACTATGAGACCCAAAGATATGGATACGATCGGGACGAGTACTGCGGTGATGATGGCATTCATACTCAGAATTCTGTATTCTTTCTTACGATTTGCCCATACACGGAAAATCTGATTTTGCCCTCCAAAAAATATAGAAA
>JAJRUR010000081.1 GCA_024277695.1 Bacteroidota bacterium
AATGATTTTTACTGCTTGACAATCTACCAAAGTGAATACACCGAAAAACATTCTGGCAAGGCTCAAAAACATATCAGTGCTAAATACCCTTTTGCTGGTGCATATCGAGTAATAAAACAAAAGATTTTGGCAAAAAAAGAAAAAGTAATGAAAGTTTTTTTACTGATACGCATTGCAAGACGAATAGCTTATCGCGGAGATGGAATGATCATCGTATCTCCTGCTGTAAGATTTCAAAATAAAAACAGATGAAAAAGTATTGAAGCTATTTGATTCTAAAGTATTTATATCAACAATAAACAAATTTATTAATATCTAAAAACAACAATTTATTATGAAGTATTCACCATTAATTTTTAGTTTTTCTCTTTTCTTTTTGTTCGGAATGACACTCCATGCTCAACACGATCACGGAAGTCATGGACATGGCAAAAAAAACACTAAGTCCTCTAGGGCACACATGACATCAAACATCAATCAGAATCCGGCAACAACAGACATCATTGATGCATATCTCGATATCAAAACCGCTCTTGCAGCAGACAATAAAAATGGTGCCGCTGCCGGTGCCAATAAGTTGCTCATGGCTTTTGAATATTTTGATACTTCCGAGCTAGGCAAAGCTCAGAAAGAAGACTATAATGAAATCGCAGAAAACGCCATAGAACAAGCCGAACATATCATAAAAAGTCCTATGGATCATCAAAGAATGCACTTTGAAGTCTTAAGTGCTGATATCAATGATTTGGTAGCCTTACTCGGTACAAACAAAACCCTCTATGAGGCATACTGCCCAATGGCAGCTAGAGGCGAGGGAGCAGCATGGTTAACTGAAACTGAAGAAATTACAAATCCGTATTTCGGTAGCAAAATGCTCAAATGCGGTAAGGTCCAGAGAAAAATCAACTAACTATTTTAAAGCTTGTTTTTGGGTGATCATAATAGACACCCAAAAACATAGCTTTGAGTAAATCATCAAAAACAAACTTTAAGAAATATTTGCAAAATGACATCTGACAAGCATATAGATCACTGTACTGGTGCTTCTTGTTCTGAAAATCAACAGATTTGTCTGCCAAATAGTGCTATACCAAGAGTCGTTGTCATCGGTGGAGGATTTGCAGGTCTTTCGCTCATCAAACATCTGCGCCATAAAGATGTCCAAGTAATTCTGATAGATAAAAATAATTATCATCAATTCCAGCCCCTCTTATATCAAGTTGCTACAAGTGGTTTAGAGCCGGATAGTATAGCCTTTCCCTTCCGAAAGCAAATATCCAGATATCCCAATGTAATGTTTAGGTTAGCTGAAGTCATAGAGATTGATACAAAAAGCAAAACCATCTATACGGATAAAGGACAGCTGTACTACGATTTTTTGGTTTTGGCTACAGGAACAACAACTAACTTTTTTGGAAATAAAAATATCGACAGTTATGGTGTGGGTTTGAAAAATATTAAAGATGCTCTCAATATCCGCCACATGATGCTACAAAATCTTGAGCAAGCTACCATTACATGTAATGATGAAGAACGGGATGCACTAACCAATTTTGTGATCGTAGGCGGAGGTCCTGCAGGTGTAGAAATGGCCGGAGCATTAGCTGAGTTTAAAAAATATATACTTCCCAAAGACTATCCGGAGTATCCTGCATCCATCATGAATATCTACCTGATCGAAGGCATGTCCAAACTTATATCCATGATGTCTGAAAATGCATCGATCAAAACTCTAAATTACTTAACAGACCTTGGTGTCACAATACTCTTCGAGGAGTTCGTTGTAGACTATGATGGAAAAACAGTTACTACCAAAAGTGGAAAAAAAATAACAGCAAGAAATCTCATCTGGACAGCAGGGGTAAAAGGTGATCTGCCCCGTGGAATAGACCAAAATCACATTCTCAAAGGAAATAGAATAAAAACCAATGAGTATTTACAAATCATTGGCTTAGAGCAAGTATTTGCAATCGGTGATATCGCCGCAGTAATTACCAAACAAACACCCAACGGCCACCCTCAAGTAGCCCAACTGGCCATACAACAAGGAAAATTACTAGCCAAAAATATTGCAAGCCTCATCGAAAACAAACCAATTAAAGCATTTCAATACAAAGACAAAGGATCTTTGGCGACAGTAGGCAAAAAACGAGCCGTTGCTGATCTGGGAAACTTCAAATTTGGGGGATATCTTGCTTGGCTACTTTGGTCTTTTGTTCATCTCATGTCTATTAGCGGATTTAGAAATAAATTACTCGTGGGTATCAATTGGATGGTAAGTTATTTTAGTTATGAAAAAAGTAACCGTCTCCTTATAAGAAATTATAAAATAAAACAAAAAACCAAAGAATACCAAAATACATGAGAGATATTATCATCATAAAAGCTGATGGTGCGAAAGCAATTTTTAATAAACAAAAATTGATGGCATCCCTGACCAATTCTGGAGCAAGTAGCGATCTAGCCCAAAGAGTGGCCGATCAAATCGAATCCGAATTAGTCCACAACACTACAACTAGAGTAATCTACAAAAAAGCCTTTAAATTATTAAAAAATCTCTCCGAAGTATCCGCTTCCAAATATAAGCTCAAAAGGGCTATTTTGCAATTAGGGCCTTCTGGTTATCCATTCGAAAAATTCATCGGAGAATTCCTAAAACATCAAGGTTTTACAACTAAAGTAGGAGTTATAGTACAAGGAAACTGCGTCCAGCACGAAGTAGATGTCATAGCAGAAAAGGATCAAAAACACTTTATGGTCGAATGCAAGTTTCACAGTTCATTCAGTACAAAGTGCAGCGTCAAAATACCTTTATATATCCAATCAAGATTTTTGGATATCGAAAAAGCCTGGATCAACCAAATAGGACATAAACACAAATTACATCAGGGGTGGGTAGTCAACAATACTCGCTTTACAGAAGATGCTGTCCAATACAGCAAATGTGTAGGACTAAAGTTACTCAGCTGGGACTATCCACCCAATAAGGGCATAAAGACACTCATAACCAAAATGGGACTTTATCCGATTACCTGCTTACTTAGCTTATCCAAAAAAGAAAAACAACAACTCCTAGCACGAGATATTGTTCTTTGCAAAAACCTATGCAATCAGCCAAAGATCTTAGAAAGTATAAACATAGATGCAAGACGACAAAAGAAAATAATATTTGAAGCCAACAACCTTTGTAATTCGAAAATAGTATGAGCCCTAAATCAAATAATAAAAAAGCAACAAACTGGTATGTAATAACAGGAGGCCCAAGCACCGGCAAAACTACTGTTGTCAATCTGCTAGAAGCTAGAGGATACAATACTACGATAGAGCATGCAAGACATTATATCGATACTATAAAAGAGCAAGGAAAAACCGTAAAAGAAATAAGAGAAAATAAAAAACAATTTCAGTTAGGTGTACTCGATATGCAAATAAAACAAGAAGCAGAACTCGACCCCAAAGAGATTGTCTTTTTGGATCGGGCTATCCCTGACGCAATGGCGTACTATCGCTTCTTACATTTAGATTATGATCGTAAACTACTAAAAGCTGTTGCCCAAGCATTTTACAAAATAATATTTATCCTAGACCCTTTACCTTTTAAAAAAGATTATGCAAGAACCGAAAATGCACAAGACCAAAAAATTATTCATGAACTCATCATATCAGTATATCAATCTCTTGGCTTTGAA
>JAJRUR010000082.1 GCA_024277695.1 Bacteroidota bacterium
AATGAAAAGTATCCGGAGGCGATCAAAGTATTCTCAAAACTATATGACGAATTTGGTCGAGATCAGCGGTATAAAGGCCAGATAGCTGCCTGTCGTCAGGCTATTAAATGGCAGAATGTCGCAGCGAGACAATTGATTCAAATCGAGCCTGTAGATTTTAATAGTCCGGCTTCAGAATATGCACCTATTTTGATCGATAAAACACAGTTGTTGTTTTCGTCTGATCGAGCCGAAAGTATAGGTTCTGAGACCTATGCCTGGACGGGTAGTGACTATTCCGACCTTTTTATCTATAACTTGGACACAAAGCAAGTAGTCCCATTTTTAGGTCCTTTCAATTCAGAACATAATGAGGGTTCAGCTACTTTGAATTCTGATCGATCCGAAATAGTATTTACAAGATGCTATGAGGATCTGGATCTCCAAGATGACTTGAGCGATGATAACTGCAAATTGTACTATAGTAGACAAGAACAAGGTCAATGGACAGAGCCGATGATGCTACCATTCCAAGAACAAGGTGTCAATTATATGCATCCGGTTTTTTTTAGATCGGATAGTTTTATGATTTTTGCATCAGATGATCCGGGAGGATTTGGAGGATATGACCTCTATGGAGTCGTGCGGACGAATACAGGGTGGGAGCGTCCATTTATTTTTGATCAACGTATCAATACGCCGGGGCACGAGCTATTCCCGACTGCAGATCATGATACTTTATATTTTTCATCGGATTATATAGCTGGCATGGGTGGCTTGGATATATTTAAGACCTATCGCACTACGCAGGGTCCGTGGAGCAGACCCCAAAATCTTACTGCTCCCATTAATAGCGGAGCTGATGATTTTGGCTTAATTATATTAGAATCGCCTACAGGCAAAAATAGATTCTACAAAGGGTATTTTTCTTCATCAAGGTCTTCTGGTAAAGGCGGAGATGATATTTATTTATTTACCATGCAGCCGGATACAAGCTATCGGGAGGATATTCGGTTAGACCATGATAAACAAAGTGATTATATTTATTACTTAGCAGTTCAAGTAGTAGCTTTGGTGCGCGAGGATGTCAGCAATCCCCAAAGTCCGGTTATCGCTCGCAAACCATTGAAGGATGCTAAAATATGGATCGATGATGGATCAGGGCCTGTCATGGTACAGTTGGATGAGCAAGGGCGATTTTTAAAAGAAATACAGCTCGACAAAAGCTATCAAATGTTGGCTGAAGCCAAAGATTACTTCAGCAGTAAGAAGACATTCAGTACACTGGAGATGGATGATGATCCCGAAGAACCCGTCAAGACGTTCAATCTCAAAATCGAAATGGAACCCATTATTCGAGGTACGGAGTTGATCTTGTCGGACATCTATTATGATTTTAATGCATCTTATATCAGAGAGGATGCGATGCCCACATTGGATCGTTTGGCAGATTTGCTCAGTCAGAATCCGACGCTTCATATTCGATTAGGTGCTCATACGGACTGTAGAGGTGATGATGCTTTTAATCTTGCACTATCAGCTCGTAGAGCAGAGGCTGCAGTTCAATATCTGATTTCGAAAGGAGTCCGTAGCGAACGATTAAGTGCCAAAGGCTATGGAGAGTCGCGCCCTATAGTGCGTTGTGCTTGTGCAGAATGTACCGAGGAGCAACACCAAAAAAATAGACGTACGACTTTCGAAGTGTTGTAATTCGGGCTATGTACATCCTAGTATTTTAAACGGATTATCTTGGGAGAAACCTCGCCATTGCTCTTCCGTCTGGCGAATTGTTATATGTATCAAGTATATTTATATCTTTGTTTTAAAATCACATTACTAATACTTATTTTATAATACTGAGTTCATGAAGAAAAGCATAATCTACCTAGTCCTCTGTTTCTTTGGAAATATTGCTCTAGGACAGTCCAATAATAATGGACGCCTTGATACGATAACCGAATTTACCACCAAAGTCAGAGTACCCTTTACAATGCCGGATGGTGTACGTCTGATGACGGATGTCTATCTGCCGATCATTTCGGATTCGGTAGTAGCTACTTTTAATATATTGGGTCAGGATGTAACTCTAGAGATAATCCCAAAGGGCTCTCAACTCTTTGTATATGACTCGCTAAATGGTGATATCAATCCCAATCAATTTAAACTCCCTATGGTGCTCTCACGTACTCCGTACGGCAAAGGTGATTTGGACTTTTTTGGAGTATATCTAAATATATTGGGGATATCTTATGCTTATCAAGATGTGAGAGGTCGTTATGCGTCTGAAGGTGTTTATCTTCCTATGTATAGCGATGGATGGGACAAGAGTGTTTATCATCCCTTGCGTGGTCATTTGCTAGACATTACAGATCCGATGGACCCACAAAATGCCAATTTGCACGAAGATGGTCGCAATTCGATTAGTTTTATACAAGATAGCCTCCTTAGAGATTATGATCTAGATGGAGACGGCATTCAAGAGACGCGCGACTTAATATATGATGGCTCACTAGCTATGCTCGGTGCCTCGGCATTGGGCAATAATCAGTACCAAGCAGCATCTGCCTTTGCAGTGGATGTAACTAAAGACGGTCTCAAGGGAATGTTACCTATCGTAGCGACTAACGAGCATTTTGCCACTACCATTCAGCATAACGGAGTCTTCCGACAGGCACTCGTCCAAGGCTGGATCACCGGTCAGATGGGACACAATACGCAAGTAGATACCTCGGACAATGATATCCAAAACAACATCCATTCCTTATTTGATTATGGTAATATCTCTGAAGAGGAAGTCTTAAAAAGAGCGCTGGATATGATTACAAGTACTAAGGACAAAAACGGTTTTACAGGCATGTACCCCAATCATATCGGACATGCTGATATCAATGCCTCTTTTGCCCCTGTTGATGCACAAGGTGAGTCGGACCCTGAAGGAGAATATAGCAGATACAGGAATATGGAACTACCTATGTATCATCTGACAGGTTGGTGGGATATTTTTATCAACGGACAGATAGATACGTATAATCATATAATAAAAAACACGAGTCCCAAAACAGCACGAAATCAAAAACTGGTCATCGGGCCTTGGACGCACGGTACTATTAGTACCAATATCGCCGGAGATTTGATATTTCCGCCCTCTGTATTTGACATCAGTCTGATCAATGCATTAGACTTTGAAAATCTCAGTTTGGGCAGTTTATTAGGAGGGAGCGAATTGGTAGATTGGTTTAGATATCTACTCAACTATAATGCTGAACACTACATCGGAGAGCCAAAAATCCTTATTCGCGAGAGCCAAAAATGGCAAAATTTGGGTCTTGCTTCCATTCGTATCCCGTCAGAGGACTATTATATTACGTATGCAGACTTTATTAACTTTTTGGGCGGATTTAACGGTATGGATTCTTTTCCACTCCAGATTAGGATAGCCGGTAATGTATCGGACCTGTTTTTTGATGTCCCCGTAGATACGACGCGCCAGATACCCGGGGCAGAACCTGTGAGCGATCCGATCAGCGCTCCTGTAGATTTTGAGCAGATACCTAATGTACGATTCTATATGCCGGGCCCTATCAACGATGGTGTAGCAGAGAATGATGGTGTAGGTAATTATTGGACGCACGCTGATACTTTTCCTCCGAAGCGCGGACTGACGAATCAAACATATTATCTCCATAACGATGGAAAACTGAACATGACAATACCTACCGGTATAGAGGACGTAGCCAGTTATATACATGATCCTGAAAATCCGGTCATCACCATCGGTGGAGGAAACCTCGTACTCAATGTTCCGGGAGAAAACCGAGCTAATGCGGGTCCGATGAATTTGGCTAATCCTGTTTTTGCACCCGTTACGATGGATAGGGAAGGAGTAGTACAGTTTGTAACAGAGCCCATTCAAGATTCATTGGCGATTGTAGGTATACCCAAAGCTACCATTTTTGCATCTTCCAATCCTTTGAGTGGCCCATCCGGTGCTACGGATACCGATTTTTTTGTGCGGATACTGGATGTCTATCCGGATGGACGTGAGATTTTTGTCGTAGAAGGTGCTGTCAATGCAAGAGCGAGAGATTATGCTAATAATCTAAGTATGGGTGTAGATGATAGAGATGTACAGTATAGTAATATAGTAGCCGGAGAGGTGTATGAGTTTACTTTTGACTTATTACCAATAGCATATACTTTTGGACATATGCACAAGATGAAAGTCCTCGTCAGCAGCAGTAACTGGCCGCGATATCAGTCCAATCCCAATATCCCCATCGAGGAGGGTGACTTCTTCAGACGTAGTCCCGGAGATGGACAGAGTTATACTTTTAATGGTGAAGTATATGCTCCGCGATCTGCCCGTCAAGAGCTGCACTTTTCTCCGGCCAGAGCGAGCCGAATCATCCTTCCGGTATATGATGGCACTTTGGTCGCTACAGAAGAACCTAAGGATACTAAACCTGCATTGGTCGTGCATCCCAACCCGACCACTGACCGCTTGACTGTCCGATTGGATAGTGATGCAGAGTATATCATCAGCTTATATGCTACAGATGGAAAAGAACTGCTACGGCGTGAGGCTTTTGGAGAGACTAGTATTGATATGCGTCAACTTCCAAACGGTGTATATCTACTCAAAATCCTAGATAGCAATGCAAATGTAGTAAGTCGAAAAATAATTAAGCAATAACGGTATTGAGCCAGAATATTGCTGTGGTAGTATTGGTTTTATCCGATCTGCCCGGAAAACAAAACAGACTCGACAATAGATGTGGTAGAGTCCCAATTAAAGATATTTTTCTGTATCTGACTTTTTCGGATGAGTTCGTTCCGATAGTGATCCTCTGTAATGATGCGGAGCATAGCAGAACTGATCGAACGTACATCCTTTGGATCAACATAAGCAACAGCATCTGCTCCAACTTCCGGCATAGAGCTACTTTGTGATGTAATGACAGGGATGTGACATTGCATAGCTTCTA
>JAJRUR010000083.1 GCA_024277695.1 Bacteroidota bacterium
CCCGCTGGGGCTTTTGTTTCTTTATCCTATTTATTCTACAATCAGGTCGCCCCGCCGGGGCTTTTGTTTTTGTCATCTGCTCCGGAGGAGCAAACGGTTTGTAGTAGCAGCACTGTAGGTACAAAATATTGTAGTAGCGCCGTAGGTGCGACCTGTTCACCGTTTCTATCAAGCTATCACTCAAATAAATATTTTTCGGTGCAATCCATATCCTATTTTTCAGGAAAGTTGATTTATTTAACCTCGATTTATTGATTTTAACTACCGAAACTTGAGTACTTAATTTTATATCATTAATCTCAAAGCCTCTCTTTTGCTTAATGGGCTTAATACAGTCCTATCTACAAAATCTTTGACCCATTCCGGATTGGTTTTGCTATATTCTCTCAAGACCCAACCGATGGCCTTTTGTAAGAAAAATTCTTTTGAATCCATCAGAGCATGGATCGTTACTCTCAATAAGGCTTCGTCCAAGTTGCTTTTGTATTTTAGTTGAAACAAAAGTGCACTCCTTTGCAACCAAAGATTATCTGTTTTAAGCCATTTTTGGACATATAGGCTTGTACGTTGAGGATATTTTTTGAAGTATGCACCTATTAAGTGGATAGCAATAAAATCGACAGTATCCCACCACGACTTGTGGGTCACCATATACTCATATAGATCAATGTCTTTTGGTTCTAGCTGTTTAGTATATTTAGATGCGAGCTCTTGAGCAAAATACTGATATTCTCTCTGAGGTTTTTTCCATAAGGATTTTACCGTTGCTGCTAAGTCAGCTTTGGGTAGCAGATATTGGTGAACAAAAAAAGGTTTTTGAATGCTTCGTCTTTTTTTTGTTTTTATACCAAAAAAATCGAATTGATTTCGCATATATGCTTTTTGACCCAAAGCAATACTTTTATTTTTATTCCTTTCAAACTCAGTGACTATGCTATGAATAAAGTCTTGCATTACAATCGATTTTCGATATCGCTCAATCTTCTTTCTATCTTATCGAGTTTTTTGTGTAGGGCATCTTCACCCAAGATCTGATCATCAAAAGCGATATGGGCTTGATACTCCCAGAGCTCGTCCACTTCGGTATATTCGATTGCATACGGGAGGTATAGATCATTGTCTGAAATCAATATAAGCCTCTTGTGTTGCGGGTCATTGCGTAGTCTCTTATAAACTATACCTTCGCGAGCCGAAATCACGACGTAGCATCTTCCATCTTTGATATCTGATAAGTGCTCGACAAAACTGCATAGCACGACAGAGCCGTCTATCAAGGGATACATACTATCTCCTTCGATTTCGAAGGCGCGATAGCTGCCTTTGGGTACCATCGGGAGACGTATCTGTGGGAGATCTGCAATATATTCCGGGTCTTGGCAACCCTCAATATAACCGGCCCGAGCCTTAGAGGCAACGAGCTGGATGAGTTCATCATTGGCAGCATCTACAGCTATCGATAATATCTTCAATCTGCTGTGGTCGTCGATTTTTGTTTTTTGATATTCGAGTTTGCCCATGATGAGTTCATCTAGGGAGAGCTTAAAATAACGGGCTATTTTGCGGAGCAACTCAAAATTGGGTTCTGTCTTTCCCCTTTCATAGTCACCCAAAGTGGTCCTCGCAATACCCAATATTTTGGATAATCGCGCTTGGGACAAATGATGTTTTTTTCTTAAAAATCGTAGATTATGACCAAACATAGTCGGTTTTTTCGACCAAAGTAGTAAATATTCTATTGAACTTTGCTATCGAGCTATATTTTTTTGTCTTTATTCATATCTCAAGGCTTCTATCGGATCTAATCTCGAAGCCTTCATGGCCGGATAGAATCCTGCAGTAATCCCTACGATAGTACACGTGAGCAGCCCGATAGCTATCCAGTTCCAAGGTATAAGAAAAGAACCTCCGATCAAGAGGACGACTACATTGCCCAATAAGATGCCAATTGCTATTCCTATTAATCCACCGACTAAACAGATGATTGTAGCTTCTGCCAAAAACTGATAGAGGATATTGCGTCGTGTAGCGCCCAAAGCTTTAGTGATGCCAATCTCACGTGTACGCTCCGTCACAGAGACGAGCATGATATTCATCAAGCCTACTGCAGCACTTAGAATGGTCATCAAGGCGATGACTAATGCCGCCAAACGAATCATACTCGTATTTTCGCGGAGCATCTCGATCATACCCTCGCTTTTTTTGATCTTAAAGTCATTGGGCTCTCCTATTTTCAGTTTTCTGATACGACGAAAGATTCCGATAGATTCTTCTAATACTTGATCTAGTATCGTGGCATTTTTGGCAGAAGCTGTTATCATAAAGTTCGTCCTATTGGTAGCATATCTGGACTTAGCGGTCAGTACCGGTATCATCACCCATCGATCGGAGTTTTGGTTCATGCTGCTACCCTCTGATTTGAGCACACCGATTATTTTGTACTTTATAGCATTGATCGATATATTTTGACCGATAGCCTTTTGGGGTTTATGGTCAAATAATTTTTTTACGATACCCATACCGACTATAGCTTTGGACTGGCCATTACGTATTTCGGGCTTAGAGAAGTTTCTTCCTGCTACCAGCTCGCGTTTATTGAGCAGCACGTAGTTTTCATCATTTCCGTAAAGCTCCACATTGGGATCCGTTTTTTGGTCTTTATATTTGACTGTTGCTCCTGAACTGGCTCTGAAGCTCACTGTGACAGTGGACTTATCTGCCAATGCTTCTTGGAATCGTACTGCTTGGTCATAACTAATGGGCTCACCTCGTTTTTGTTGTTTTCCGCGTTTTCGTCCACCGAGTTCCTGACCGGAAGGTACGATATTAAAACTATTAGCTCCGAGCGAACTAAAATTGTCACTCATGGTAAAAATAAAACTGTCAATCGCCGTAAGGATACTCACCAAGGCTGTAATCCCCACGGCTATGATCAGCATAGTGAGTACAGTCCGTAGTTTATTAGAGCGGATCGACTTTTGCGACAGTGACAGGATATCAGAAAAATTCATAAGATAAAGGTACATGACCCGATCTTAAGCATGCAAGCTTTTTAGTCAGACAGTGCTTTTTGGTCGATTAATGACAAGCCTTATTCAGGCAAAAGCCGGGATGAGCGTGGGACATTATATCTCCAACCAATTCTATATGGGCGCAAATGCCCCCATTTTCCGTGTTACTTTTAGCTGCCTAATTATTGCTGAATACAATCTAGCACAAGCAGGGCTGTGTGTTTAAAGCTAGACTTCAATTCCTTTCAACATTTTATTCCAATATAGGCGCGGTAAAATGTATTTTTTGAGCACCCAAAGTCTCCAATGTTCTTTGGAAGAATCCGAAATAAGCATTTGTTTCAATTTAGGATCCGGGGTAAAATTCTTGTCGTAATCAAATTCTGCCAATACCATTTTGCCATATCCGGTCACGAGGGGACAAGAAGAATATCCATTATAGGTTTTATTGCTTATACCTTGTGCTGCGATCATTCGTTGTATATTTTCGACTACTATGGGTACTTGCTTTCGGATAGCTGCTCCGGTTTTTGCAGTGGGGAGTCCCGCACTGTCACCCAGACCGAATACATTGCTTTTTTTATTGCTTTGCAAAGTCCCTTTATCGACATCGAGCCATCCGTCGGCATTGGTCAATCCGGATTGTTTGACCAAATCAGGGGCACACTGCGGTGGAGCCAGATGCATCATATCAAAGTGAATACCATAAAGCCCATTTTCTTTATCTACTTTTACTTCTTTATAATTAAAATGAAAATCTTTGTCCAAATCGCCCTGCTCTCCCTCCAAGATGACACATCCACCGGCCTTAATATCCTTATTGAGCTCGTACCAAGCTATTTGATTTTTGCCATCCACTTTGACCAGTTTATGGAAAAATCTCAAATTGATATCTTTGCGTTTGTTGACCTTCATAAGAGTTTCAGCGATTACTTTTACACCGAAGATAGCTCCTCCCGGGGTTGCAAAAACAATAGTTGTTTTGTCCCGTACGCCGGATTTTCTAAAATGGTCATCTGCCAAATACATAATCTTTTGAGGAGCACCGCCACATTTGATAGGTGTCGCGGGTTGTGTAAATAGTGCAGTACCTCCTTTAAAATTTTTAAGAACCTCCCAAGTGTGCTTTGGATTAGTATAGTTGCTGCATACCACTCCCTTGTCCATAGCTTCTGAAAGACCTTCTACCATTTCAGGTGCTATTTTGATGCCTGTAGCAACTACCAAAAAATCATAGCTTACAGTGTCTCCATTGCTTAGTTGGACACTATTGTTATCTGCGTCAATTTTGGATGCTGCTTGTTTGATCCACTGAACACCTTTGGGCATTACTGATGCCATTGTATGTTTGGTCTTTTCATAGTCATAGGTATTGGCACCTACTAGAGTCCAAGCAGGCTGATAATAGTGATGTTCTGCCGGATCGATGATGGCTATATCAGACCCTGGTTTGCGTTTAAGAGTTTGAGCGGCTACCATAATACCGGCTGTGCCGCCACCAATAATTACTATTTGATGATGAGCTTTCATTTTGATAAAGATTTTGCTTAAGTGCCAAGTTTACAAAAAACTAAAGAAATATCATAAATAAATATGATAATTCTTACATATATGCAGTTTAACTATATTTTGGTAGTTGGGATTCTTATTGAATTTTGATATGTAATTGATTTTCAGAAGCTCATTTCTTTGATGATCCATAGAAGGGTGTTCTATTGCAAATAAATAGATTTGGATATACCAGTAAAATAGTATAAGCGTTTAGATTTGTAGTATGAAAAGAACGAGTATGCGTTTATATGGTACACTAGCCTTTGTTTTTATTGGGTCTATATCGCTTATGAATGCCCAAAACAGTATTGAGTTGGGCGGTTGGCTCGGTGGTGCATACTATTTTGGAGACCTTAATTCGAGTTTTAGACTGACGGATCCCGGAGTGGCAGGGGGCTTGATTTTCAGATATAACTTTGATAGTCGGATCAATCTAAAAACAAGTATAAACGTAGCTCGGGTGTCTGCTGACGATGCTCGATCAACTAATGCTTATGAACAAGCTCGCAACCTGAGTTTTAGTAGCACGATATGGGATTTTACTACGCAGATGGACTTCAACTTTATGCCTTATATTCATGGTGATAAAGAAAATTGGTACACGCCTTATTTGCTTCTTGGCGTTTCGCTCTATCACTTCAATCCCAAAGCAGAACTCAATGGGAGTACATATAGACTTGTGGATTTTGGGACTGAGGGACAGCTACCGGGAGAAGAATACAGTCTGAATCAACTTGCTTTGGCTTATGGTTTTGGATACAAATTTGACATAAATCCGAGCTGGAGTATCAATATAGAGCTAAGCAATCGGTTACTTTTTACAGATTATATTGATGATGTCAGTGGTGTATATCCCGATCCGGATATACTCGAAAGCAGTCGAGGTCCTATTGCTGTTCAGCTCTCTGACCGATCACGTGATGATCTCAATAGTTTTGGTTTGGGCGAAGCAGGAAAACAACGTGGTAATAGTCGTAAAAATGACTCGCTACACTACCTGGGGATCAGTCTGCTATATAATATCAGTTGGCTGGAATGTCCAAAAATAACACCTTTTTGATCTGAGGAGCACGCTTTTTTGTTGGTGTACTTTTGGGTCATATCGAGGAGGCTCGACGAAGCTCTCTGTCTGCGCGATATGTGATCTCCGGCATTGTGATGTTACAAGCTTATCGGACAATTTAACGGGCCCAAAGGTTGTACTTCAGAATACAGTATAGTGCTCTAAAGCCATCCTTCCAATGGATCTTTTTCCCTTCATCGTAGGTGCGTCCATAGTAGGAGATACCGACTTCATAAATTCTGATCTTGGGTACTCTGGAGATTTTGGCTGTCACCTCCGGCTCAAAGCCAAAGCGTTTTTCTTTGAGTTCGAGCGACTGGATGATATCTGTTTTGAATAGTTTATAACAGGTTTCCATATCCGTCAGATTGAGATTAGTCAAAGCATTGCTAAACTGTGTGAGCCATTGATTACCAATCGAGTGCCAAAAAAATAATATTCGATGTGGTTTACCTCCCATAAATCGTGATCCATATACAACATCTGCTTGGCCTTTGAGTATCGGTTGGAGCAGTATATTGTATTCTTCAGGATCGTACTCCAAATCTGCATCTTGGATGATAAGATAATCTCCCGTTGCTGACCGGATTCCGGTATGTAATGCAGCTCCCTTTCCCTGATTTGTCTCATGACGGATCAATTGTAAGATGATATCGGGATTGTCGTGCATAAACCGCTTGACTTGTGTCTCCGTTTGATCGGTTGAAGCATCATTGACGACAATCAGCTCTTTATCCATACCCTGTAGCAGATCAACACTTGTCACAGCTTGTAATAAACTATAAATAGTAGATTCTTCATTATAAGCCGGGATCACAACGGATAGTACTGCCATAATTCTAATATAGAGTGCTCAAAGATAAGGCTATAATTATAATTTAATCACTTGAAACACTTACTTTTGCAGCTTGAAAATCTAGAACCTAAGCAAGAACTATATTTTAATGAGTACTCAATTTCATCCTTTGCGTGTAGCGCGCATCCAACAAGAAGCTCCGGATAGTGTCAGTATATACTTTGACATCAGTCACTCACTGACCAATGCCTTTGCATTTAGTCCCGGTCAATATGTCAATCTGCGTATCCTTATAGAAGGTAAAGAGGAGAGAAGATCTTACTCACTATCTACAGCACCTGACGATGAACAATTTGGGATAACCGTAAAGAAAGTAAGCGGGGGTAAGGTATCTAGCTACCTAACCCAGCAACTCAAGGTTGGAAAGTTTATAGATGTCAGCTTACCGGAAGGCAATTTTGTGGCCAAACCGGATCCCAATCTCTCCAGAAACCACTATATGTTTTCTGCCGGTAGTGGTATTACGCCCTTAATGTCTATGATACGCGCACTTCTCGAAGAAGAACCCAGAAGTAGTATTTATCTACTTTATGGCAACCGAAACGAAGATTCTATCATTTTTCGTCAAATGCTTGAACAACTAGAACAAAAATACAAAGGCCAACTCTTCGTCGAGCACATCCTTAGCCAACCAATCAAGAAAAAAGAAATAGGTTTCAGCGGTTTATTCAAAAAACCCAAGACTGAATGGAAAGGCCTTACCGGCAGGATCACTCCGGAGGTCGTTAAGTCCTTTTTGATGCATCATAGGGGTCCGCACAAAATATCGGAATACTATATCTGTGGTCCCGGTAATATGATCTCTTCTATCTATGACTTTTTAAAGTCACAGAATATAGATAAGACCAACATCCATCGAGAGTATTTTACTGTGGATGATACCGTCAAAACTACTTCCGCAGCTAAGCATCAATCCGGTATGGTTAAAGTACATCTTGATCAAAAAACTATCGACACCAAAATATCAGATAAAACCATACTCTTTACACTTTTGGACGAAGGCTATGAACCTCCCTACTCCTGTACTAATGGTACATGCTCTGCCTGTATGGCCAAAACGATCAAGGGAAAAATCACGATGGACCAATGTTTTGCTCTCGATGATGACGAGATCGAAGATGGTTATATTCTGACCTGTCAGGCTAGACTGGCATCAGCAGAAGCTGAGATCACTTATGATATATGATACTTCTTCGTTCAATAGCCAATCATCTTTTTTTCATTATTTGACTCTCAGCTAGACCTAATAGACGACGCATTTGATCGCACAAAAGGGAGCCCGCATACTCAAAAAGACATTAAATATTTTTATAATGTGTTTTAATACATTGTATATCTGATCTTTATATATTTTATATAGTTTTAATGTTCACGTACTTATGGAAAATACATTACCCTCTCCATTTGAAAAACTTTTTTCAAAAAATCCTCAAATATCGCATCTGTACAAAACCGTTTTTTAATATGTATAAATGAATAATTTTCTACATTTTAGCGCTATGATGAGGAATAGCCCTATTATTGTGTTATCAAATACTGACCCTTCAATATGTCTTACAAAACATCCCTAAAAAACTGGGAAGGCCTGGCCAAAAGAGATCCATTGTGGTCTATCCTTACCAATCCGAATAAAAAAGGAAATCGTTGGGAGCCTGATCTTTTTTTTGAAACCGGACAAATCGAAGTTAAAGCACTTTGGAGTATTTTAGTGGAGTTGGATGCTCTACCTTTAGACACCACAACAGCTCTAGATTTTGGATGTGGTATCGGTAGATTGACAAGAGCCCTTAGCGGATATTTTGATCAGGTCATCGGTGTTGATGCTGCACCTACTATGGTGATAGAAGCTAAAAATATGCACCAAGCTTATGGAGAAAAGTTACGTTTTCTTCATAATGTGGATCCAAGCATGCCTATTCTAGATGATGCATCTCTGGATTTTGTACTGAGTGTAATAGTATTACAGCATATCCCTACATCCCAATCAAAACAGTTTTTGTCATCTTTTCTGAAAAAACTCAAATCCGGTGGAGTTCTTCTGGTGCAGCTACCGAGTGCGGATCTACGAAGACCAAGTATCCTACAGCGTATAAAAAGCAAGATCAAAATCAGAGAGCGTTTGGCACAAATCGGAATAGGACAAGGATTCCATATGTCTATGCATTGTGTTACTGAAGACGAAGTACAAAAAATATGTTTAGCCGGACAAGCGACTATAGTCAGTACACTATATACTAACCATACAGATCCTGCATATAATGGCAATTTGCGCCTAATGAAAAAAGAAGAGTCTGTAGATTTTGTGAGTAATCTTTATATCATTAAAAAAGATTAAATCTGTGCTCAAAAAAATTATTGCGTCGAAATATCTAATCCATGTGCTGATGTTCTGGGGCGTAGTCGGCTTGTATTATTCGCGTTCGATGCTTTCTATTTTTTTGGTATCGGTTTTTTTACTAGGTTGCTTGCGCGCAGGCAGTTTAAAAAAAGTCTTAGCCTTTCGGCAAAATAAGGCCATGCTTTATTTGGTATTGATTTTTTTTATATATCTATTATCAGGATTTAATTCGGACAATACCCTGATGTGGATTTCGCGAGTAAAAACCAACTTACCCTTTTTGTTATTGCCTATTGGTTTTTATAGCTTAGGTCCCATCTCAAAAAAGACATTTGAAGAGCTGTTACTTATTTTTATAGCCATAACTACATTCAGTATATTGATCATAGGAATTTCTTATGCAATGCACTTTGAGGAACAGAGCAAATTATATTTATTCGGAAAGACCATTCCTACGCCTATACTTCATGTTCGTTATAGTTTTTATCTCGCTTTGGGAGCTCTATTTTCCTTATACTTGTTACTGTATTCTGAGCATTATCCCTTCAGCATATGGAGCCCGTTGACTTACATCATGATTTTTCTTGTATTGAGTGTACATATTTTGGCAGTTCGGTCCGGTTTATTGATGTTATATGTGTCCGGTATTGTCATCGTTTTGGATTATGGTTTGAGAAGAGGTAACTGGAAACCTATTTTGGGACTGCTATTCGGGATTATTTTGTTATCGCTAGTGAGTTACAACTTTATGCCTTCGGTACAGAATAAGATCAATTATATGCTACGCGACCTCAAGTCGATAGATAAGCCCGTCGAAAATCGGCATAATTATTCGGATATGGTACGCTGGGCATCTATTCGCACGGCTGCAAAGGTCGTCGGAGAGCAGCCCCTCTTCGGTACCGGTGTTGGAGATATCGAAATCGAAATGAGCAAAAAATACATCGAAATGTACCCGGACTTTCCGGAAGAAGTCCATTTCAATCCCATCTCTCAGTATATGTTTAGCTTAACCGCTTTTGGCGTGGTCGGTTTTTTGTTCTTTTATTATTTTTTCTTTTATTCTCTTTGGCAAACCGGCTTTAAAGATCCCTTTTTATTGTTACTTTTTTCCGGCTTATCCTTATTGTTTTTAGCAGAATCTGCGATTGAGCTTCAATTGGGCAAAGTGATGGTCTTGAGTTTGATCTGTATCCGATTGTCTATTTCAGCGTATAGGCTTCAGAAGGATAAGTCCTTTCTGACATGATATACAGGCAAGAATGATATCCGCGTACAAATACGTAATCTGTCGGACCTAATCTTGATCGTAAGGTAGTTTTAGAATAAGCTCTGTGCCCAAGGAGTCGCCACTTGGAGTATAGTGATCTTTAATCACTATACTTAGCTTTTGTTCGTTTCGGCTGTTATATAATTCGACGCGATCTTGCCCGATTTGCATACCGATGGACTTATGGTTTTGTTTTCGCTTAGCTTTTATTTCTAGAGCTTTTTTCCTACCTATACCGTTATCGCGGATAGATACTTCTACATACTTCCTGCGGTTACGGATCGTAATGATCAAGTGTCGATGGCCTTCTTTGTGCAATAGTCCATGCCAAATAGCATTTTCGAGATATGGTTGAAGTAATAGGCTTGGGATCTGCACAAAACTACTATCTATCGAAGGATCCATATCAAAGTAATATTCAAATTTATCAGAAAACCGAATGGATTCAATATCGAGATACAAAGTACATATTTCTATTTCATCTTCTAGGCTATGCAGGCTTTTGTTGCTTACGTTCAGAATAGATCGAAGGAGTTTGGAAAATTTATTGAGATAGTGTATAGCTTTTTCCTCCTCTTTATTTTGCATCAGAAGTTTTATGGAGTTGAGGCTATTAAACATAAAATGAGGATTCATCTGAGAGCGAAGGACTTTTAACTCTAGGTCTACAATTTTTTTATTAAATTCTTCACGAACTCTTATTTGCTCTTGATGCTCGATTCTCTTGCGATAATTGATGATTTTTTCTGTTTGAGTTTTTACTTCTTTTTCTAACTCTGTTTTATAATTTTCCTGTATCTGTTTTGTTTTTTCTAGCTGATCAATCCAATTTTTTAAAGCAGTTTCTTTTTCGATCGAAATCTGTCTGTATTTGTAGCTAAGTGCCAAAGAAAAGAAAATAAATTCCATAAAAATACCGGCGTGCACATAGAATAGATTCCACTTCAGGATAGGAGCTTCTACCATCTCGAGAGATGAGATGTGATATATCCTTAGTACATTAGTAATCAGTGCACCTAGTACCAAAAAAAGAGTTCCGTAAGCGATATAAGATGCCAGTTTTCCCGACCATACCAGAGCTATAAAAAAAACAATACCTGCAGTCATAGCAAGTATTTTTCCAACGAATACAATATCGTGCGAAAGATAATATTTGCCCCGGAATATAGATAATATGGAGGCGATTACAATGACCCCTATACACAACCAAAAAATAACGCGGACCAATTTGTAGATAGCTAAGCGCTCTTTTTTTAATTCAAGGATATTATTTATAAACAGTATATAGAAAGGAATACTAAAAAGTGCACACACATGATACAGACCAAAAGATATTCTAGGCCAATACGAAAAGAAAAAATCAAACTGGAGATCAATTTCAGTGCGCAAAGTCAAAGATATAATGACAGCTAATATATGCAGTACATAAAATAAATAATATGACTTCTTTGTAGTAAAAAATAAGTTGATTGGATATATCATAAATGCAACAAATGAACCTAGAAAAAACCCAAACATCCATATAATATGGTCCAATCCTATTTGTTTTTGATGTGCAAAACGTATATATTTTTCTTGTCCGAATATTTTAGGATCGATCGGTCTGTTTTCGCTAAGGCGATAACTCTCTATTCTAAATAAGTAGGTCAAGGATTGGCTTGGCTCTATACGGAGCTTTATGAAACTTTCGTCTTTTGAGATTGACCGATCCTTGGGACGTGCTAGATGACCGGAAGTAGAGACGTATCGGCAGCTATCCTCAAGGCATTTATATACTTGGATATACTCGTGGTTGCCAAAACTGATATAGAAATCTTCTTGATTTGTGTCGTTTATTATCTTCAACTTAAGCCAAGCGATGTTTCTTTTTTTGCCAAAAATAGATGCTGCGTGACCATCCAAGGAGCTGAAGTTCATCCGATATACTGTCTGCGGATCATTTGACGAATGCTCCAGCCATCCAAAATATTGCTCCGGTCTCATATCCGGTATTTTGTCGATTTGGCTGAGCGATAATTCCGGTATTTTCTCCGCACCTAGCCGCATAGACAACAAGAAAAACAGCACTAGGAGGCTTAGGACTGCATTCCATTTGATGGAGGATTTTGGAGTCATGTCTTACTTGCGACTTTTTTATAAAAATGGTATATTTTATGCGCTGTTTTATGGCTATACTTACCAAGCAATGGATATAAAGCAGAAAATCGGTTAATTTAGTTCACAAACTGTTTGGTGATCAAGTGACTCTGAACTTTGACAAATAAATCAGTCAGACCAATTATACTCAGTCCGAATACAAATAGAACATTCCTAATCCCTCTGATAGTGATTAGATGTTCGGGCGCATACTTTTGGACTAGCATGAGCTCAATAAATATTACTACACTACTGAGGAGTAACAAAACTGCACCGGCGGACTTAACACAGATTATTTGTTTTTGGTATTGACTTTTTAAACAATTAAAAACAAGATGTTTTGCAGCTCTGTGGTGGGGTTGAAGTCTTAAGATTTCTTTACATATCCTCAAGGCTTCGTTAGGTTGATCTATATGGAGTAGGGCAGCGGCTTTTCTAAATATCTGATACAAAAAGATATCTTTGCCGCGATACTCAAAAATATTGTGTTCGATGATGCTGCTGATCGCCCAGTCCACTTTTTGCAAGAATTGGGCATAGTTAGCTGTCTCAAAAAGCGCGTCCAGATAATCGTGATAGATCTCAAAATAATGTTCAAAATCCAAATAATGCAGTTCAGCAGACCAGTGCTCAAAAAACCTGATAATATCTGTATAAGAAGGATCTTCTAACTCTCGATAGTCTCGATAAATCGTCTCCGGATGTACCTGTGAATAACCAAACATAAGGATAAATATAACGAATATAGCGTCTATTTATCGCTTATGTCTGCCATTTTTTTATAAAATGGGCTGTTATGGTAGGATGAATCATACTTTGATCATCAGTCCTACTTTTTGCGAATCAGCGGCTTGAACTCTATAATAATAGTTGCCTGCGGGTAGTGAGGCAGTTTTTACCGGAATTTCATGATGCCCTTTTGGAAGGGTCTTGTTGACCACGATCAATAGTTCGCGTCCTTGAGCATCAAAGACACTTACTTTGACCTGTACGCTGGAGATGAGGTCAAATACGATGCTAGTACTATTTGTAAAGGGATTGGGAAAGTTATATACACTGAGTGGTACCGTATTTGGTTCACTTATAGAAGAAATAGTCTTACACCCATCTACGATGAGAGGTATGTGCTGAAAATCTTCAAAAAGCAGATCTTTGACTGTATTGATACTCACTCCGAACCAGTCCATAAGCATAGACCCATAGACGGATCTAAAATCTATCTGCATCGGGACTGCTTCTTGTGGTTCGACGGTTGGTGGGATGTCGGGGTCATCTCCGATGATACTTCCATTGACACAACTTCCGAAAATGATCAATGGGGAAGCATCACCATGATCGGTTCCTTGGCTCAGGTTGCTGGATATTCGTCGTCCAAACTCACTAAAAGTCATTCCAACGACACGATCGTCCAGTCCCATTTGTTCTAAATCATCCTGAAATGCATGGATAGCTCCTGAGAGGGTTTCCAGCAGATTGGCGTGGCGTCCGGTTGTCGGGTCTGCTTGGACTTGGTTAGCATGGGTATCAAATCCTCCGATCTGGACTACATACACTTTTGTTTGGAGTCCTCCTGATATGAGTTTTGCTACCGACTTGAGCTGTTGAGCGAGTCGAGTATCGGGATAGACGGCAAGATTATTACCGGTGCTAGCTGCCTGTTCGAGTGCAGCGCCGTATTTATTGGTCTGAGTGATAGCTGTTTTTAAAAAATCGAGTTCCAGGGCAAATTTTGTTCCGTCCATTGGGGTCTCGCCCAGTCCTCCATCCAGTCCTAGGTCAGCATCGGCATTGGCTACAGCCAGACTGTAGTTTGCTGCAGCGCCCTGACAGGTTTGGGATACGAAGTTTCCTATCGTCAGTGCAAAAGGATCCGGATAGTCTTCATTGGGGTAGCCCATAGGATAGCCGTCAATATCGCTATCGAGGTATCTGCCTACCCAGCCCGTATCGATGATTTCGTCTGAATGTGATCCCGTGACCCAAATATCTGTAGATCTGAAGTGCGAGCGATTTTGGTTTGGATAACCGACAGATTGTACGATAGCGACCTTGCCTTGTTGGTAGCGTTCTTTTAATTCTATCAGAGACGGATGGAGTTTTAGCGAAGGTGTAAAATCAAGCAGTGTATTTTCGGGTAAGACTACGGATGGTCTTACGGCGACTAGATTGTCATAAGACTCCATGGGGATGATAGTATTGAGACCGTCATTTCCTCCGTTGAGCTGAATGAGTACAAGGACCTTATCGCTAGCTTCTGATATACCACTAAATAGCTTAGTCTTGGGGAGTGCCATCATTGAAGTTCCATTGATCACCATCGGAACAGTAAATGCGGATGCGGTTTTTAGAAATGATCTGCGTTTCATCTGTTTATTTTTATATTGAATTATATTTTTTGATTACTTTATAGTATTACATCAGATAGTACTCGGGCATAATCATCAACTGATTGATCAGATTGATGAGTTTTTCACTGATTGTTTTGATTTTGTCCGGATCTGTGGGGTCTTCTTTCCAAATAAAATATTCTTCTGTCCATTCAAAATCGGGCAAGCCGGGGATCAAGAAGGGTTTAAGCAGCTCAATCTGTTCTTCACTCAAGGGGCGAGGATGCAAGATGCGTCCAAAGTCTGTGATGAGGTCATAGATATCTTGGGGATTGGATGTGGATTCCATAAACTCAATGACATCAATGATCCCGGGTTCTCCGGTGGCTCCTACGACCACTTTCGTGACAAGTTGCCTCAAGGGCAAGGTAACCGAATCGATCCATATCTGATAGTACACCGGAGATTGGTAGTAAGCTTTCCATCCGGCTACATCGGGAGGATTGAACCATTGCATTTGTATGGCAGCCGCAAACTCATAGATGTCGAGCATCAAGCTATATCTCTCTTCGAGGTCGGTAGGGATGGATACTTTGTACTGAGAAATCAAGCTCAAAGTAAAATCCATCGGGTTTTTGATCATTCCTCCTCTTAGCTTAAAATCATAAAAATGCGCACTACCGAGTAGGGCTGAGAGCGCGGGTTGGAGCTCGTAATCATTATCTCGCAGGATCTGTGCAAGTGGCTCGATTACATTGGTTGTGACCGTTTCGTCAATTTCATAATAGACGAACCATCTATAGAGTTCTCGTGCCAGAAATAATGCAGTGGGTGCTTGGTCAAATAAAAAATCGATCAGTTGAATGTATTCTTCTTCGTTAGCATTTTGAAAAACTTTATTTCCAAGCCTATGCGAAAGGGTTTTTGTAGATGTATCATGCCTACCTTGTCTATATTCGCCGTAAGGCTCACCATCTTCTGTCTCTCCTGCTCCTACATCAACCCAGCCGGTCAAAATTTTTGCCAGCTCTATGACATCGAGTTCCGTATAGGTCGTATAGTCTCCATCTCCTACCTGGGGTCCCTTGTCCAGCACAAAAAGTTCCATAAGTTCACGAGCATAGTTTTCATTGGGAGCACCCTTCCGATTGCGCCGTCCATCGAGATATCGAAGCATCAGCGGATCGATGGTAATTTCTTTGATGAGCTGTTTGAAGTTACCTACCGCGTGCTTGCGCAAGGTGATATAATTTTTGTACATATAGTTAGGCACATTAAATCCGGCTGTAGGTAGGTGGTTGTGCCAGAATAGGGTCATTTTTTCTATTATGGACATCTCATGATGAATCATGTGATCAATCGTCCAGGCATAAAGTGATCTTCGACGGTAATTGCGTATTTGGTTGCGCAAGGCGGGATCTACTTTTGTATATACCCAAGATTCGCCTATCGGTACTCGATTGTCGAGCAAATAATTATAGTTGAGTGGTTCGTCCTCCAATGTTCGATCTGAGAGGAGCATAGCGATTGTGGCATCTAGGCCGTCATCGACTGCTTGGAGGATTTGGTCTTGAGTAGGACCATAAATACTACGTCGCAACAGATGTGCTGCTTCATCATATCCCCAAGAGCCTGTATAGGGTTCTAAGCCTGTACTGACTGTCAGAGGGGCAGATACTTTGTCTTGAACAGCATCAAAATCGATAGAACCATCGATGTCAGTTTCCTTTAATAGGCGGTCTTTGTTGTCGAGTAGTTGACGAATTGGACTAATCATATTATATACTTGTTTAAATTTTGTATGTGTCAGGGCGACCAAGTTTTTCCTTGATTGAAAAAATCCCTCGGATGCTCCGAATATTGTTTTTGTTCTTCTTGTAATGTTATATTTGACTTTTCAAATATAGTAAAAATTTTGTATCCGGACTTTTCATATTTGTTTCATGACCTCTTTGGCAGTTCATTTGATAATGGATTTTCTGTTATTAAGACTTATGGTTTTGTACTTGTCGTTGCCTTTGGTCTCTCAGGTCGTGTACTTTTTTTGGAATTGGGCAGGATGTACCGCCGTGAGATATTGGCTCGATCGAGACGTAATGGGATGCTTCCGCAAGACCATGTACTTCCGATTTTGGTCATAGCTGCCGTAAGTGGCGTACTGGGGGCTAGGATTCTTTCTATATTAGAATCTCCTTCGGCTTTTTTTGCCCATCCTCTGCGCGTATTTTTTGTGACGGGCGGCATGACTTTTTATGGTGGATTTATATTGGCGGCGATAAGTATCTATGTTTATTTGGTCTGGCATCGAGTGAATATTTTTCGCTTTTTGGATGCTGCAGCACCTGCTTTGTTTGTGGGTTATGGAGTAGGTCGTTTAGCCTGTCACTTTTCGGGAGATGGGGATTGGGGTGTACCCAATGACTGGACAAAACCGTTTTTTTTGCCGGATTGGTTATGGGCCTATGATTATCCGCACAATATCGCTCAGCGAGGGATCTTGATGCCGGACTGCTCGGCCAAGTACTGTCACGTACTCCCATCCGGAGTGTTTCCAAGCTCTGTATATGAATTTTTGATGGCTATGGCCTTTTTTTTACTGCTTTGGTCCTTGCGTAAGCATGTCAAAACCCCCGGTGTGTTATTTGCCGGATTTTTACTTTTAAATGGTTTGGCTCGTTTTCTGATAGAGTTTGTCCGCGTCAATGCACACTACACTTTTTTGGGAGTAAATTTGTCTTTGTCACAATATATTGCACTTGGCTTGGTCGGGGCAGGTCTGATCTTGTGGATATGGCTTGTGTTGAAAAAAAGCTATCAAGAAGCATGAGCGTACATCAGAGAATATTTCGTCCGACCTTATTAAAATTAAATATAGCTATTATAATCAAAATTGATGATATGTATCAGTCATAAAGATAGGGATATTGATTAGATTTGTCGTCAGATATTTATTACTGTGCACTAGCTCATCTATAAGTAAATAATATTTTGAACTACAGCACTTTACAATAAAAACTCGAAATCATGAAATGGTTTATCCAATTTTTAAAATCATCTATAGGTCGCAAACTGGTGATGAGTCTGACAGGATTATTTTTGATTACTTTTCTAGTCATTCATCTCATCGGCAATTTTCAACTCCTCATCAGTGAGCATAACTTTACTTCTTTTGTAGAGTTTATGGAAAATAATCCTCTAATCAAAATCATGGCTTGGGTGCTTTATGCCGGATTTTTGATACACATCATACAAGGCTTGCTCGTATGGAAAGATAATCGAAAGAGCTCTGGAGGCAATTATGCCGGATCCGGGTCAAAAGATGTGACTTGGGCTTCCAAAAATATGGGTATCCTCGGGCTATTGATTTTGGCCTTTTTGATCATCCATCTGCTCGATTTCTTTTATGAACTCAAGATAACGCACGAAATATCTGATGCTCAGCTCTATGATGAAGTGATCGAAGCATTTAAGCAGCCACTCTATGTCATCATTTATGTCATAGGGATGATTGTGCTTGCCTTTCATTTATGGCATGGCTTCCAGAGTGCTTTTCAGACCTTAGGACTCCGTCACCCTAAATACACTCCGTTGATTCGGTTCTTAGGCAAAGTATATGCTATTCTGATTCCGGCACTTTTTGCTCTTATACCTATATATGTGTACTTTTTTGTGTAATAACTTTCAAATCCATCTCATCATGAACTTTAACAGCAATACACCACCCGGACCTCTCAAAGACAAATGGAGTGCTTATCGTGGTACGATGCACTTAGTAGCACCGAATAACAAGCGCAATATAGAAGTTATCGTCGTCGGAACCGGCCTCGCAGGTGCATCTGCAGCAGCTTCTCTGGGAGAGCTTGGTTATCAAGTCAAATGCTTTACGTTTCATGACTCTCCAAGGCGAGCTCACAGTATTGCCGCTCAAGGCGGTATCAATGCAGCAAAAAATTATCAAAACGACGGGGACAGTACGTATCGTCTTTTCTATGATACGATCAAAGGGGGAGATTACCGCTCCCGCGAATCCAATGTCTATCGGCTTGCTGAAGTCAGTACAGAAATTATAGATCAGTGTGTGGCACAGGGAGTCCCTTTTGCCAGAGAGTATGGTGGATTACTCGCTAATCGCTCTTTTGGAGGTGTCCAAGTTTCCAGAACTTTTTATGCCCGCGGACAGACCGGGCAGCAGTTACTGATCGGTGCATATCAAGCACTCAGCAGACAGATAGCTGCAGGTACTGTCACGATGTACCATCGTCATGAAATGCTGGAGTTGGTCACGATGGATGGAAAAGCTCGAGGCATCATAGCTAGAAATTTGCTCACCGGCGAACTCCAACGCTTTGGAGCTCACTGCGTGGTACTAGCTACCGGAGGTTATGGTAATGTGTTTTATCTGTCCACCAATGCTATGGCTTGTAACGTAACAGCTGCATGGCGCACCGTCAAAAAAGGTGCATTTATGGCAAATCCCTGCTACTGCCAGATACACCCAACCTGCATACCGGTATCCGGAGACTATCAGTCCAAACTTACCCTGATGTCCGAATCACTCCGCAATGACGGACGCGTCTGGGTACCACTCAAAATGGATGATGTAGCAGCCATACGGCAAGGCAGAAAAAAACCTATGGAGATCCCCGAAGAAGATAGAGACTATTATCTCGAACGCAGATATCCTGCATTTGGAAATCTAGTCCCGCGAGATGTGGCCTCACGTGCAGCCAAAGTAGCCTGCGACGAAGGAAAGGGAGTCAATGCTACCGGATTGGCTGTCTTTTTGGATTTTGCTTCTGCCATTGAGCGTTATGGACGTTCGCAGGCACACTCTTTGGGTATGGATAACCCTGATCAAGAAACTATCACAAAACTAGGCGAACAGATCATCGAAAAAAAATATGGCAATCTGTTTGAAATGTATGAAAAAATCACCGGAGATAATCCCTACAAAACTCCAATGAAAATCTATCCTGCTGTACACTATACCATGGGTGGCCTTTGGGTAGATTACAATCTCCAGACCAATATCCCCGGACTTTTTGCCCTCGGCGAATGCAACTTTTCAGATCACGGCGCAAATCGATTAGGGGCATCAGCTCTAATGCAAGGACTGGCGGATGGATATTTTGTCATCCCATATACGATCGGACAGTTCTTGTCCGAAGAGATCCGTACTCCAAAAATACAAACATCCGATGCTGCATTTGAGCAAGCAGAGCGAGCCACTAAAGAGCGCCTAGAGCGACTGCTGTCTATAAAAGGTAATACATCTGTAGAACAGTTTCATAAAGAACTCGGACAGATCATGTGGGAGTATGCCGGGATGTCTCGAAATGCAGAAGGTCTCCGAAAAGGTCGTACCCTCATCCGTAAACTGCGTGAAAAGTTTTGGAGCGATGTCTATGTGCCGGGCAGTATGACAGAGTTTAACCCTGAACTCGAAAAAGCCGGACGCGTGGCTGACTTTCTCGAACTCGGAGAGCTCCTCATGGTAGATGCACTAGACCGTAACGAAAGTTGTGGAGGGCATTTTCGTGAAGAGTATCAAACAGAAGGAGGCGAAGCACTGAGGCGCGACGATCTCTATGCGTATGTTTCTGCTTGGGAATGGCAAGATACAGAACAAGAACCTGTACTACATAAAGAAGAACTGGAATTTAAGGACGTAGAACTCAAGACCCGAAGTTATAAATAGATCACCATAAAAAAAATTAAGTATCCAATGAAACTTACACTCAAAGTCTGGAGACAAAAAGATAACAAGACCAAAGGCAAATTTGAAAGCTATCAAATCGAAGCTAATGAACATATGTCTTTTCTCGAAATGATCGATGTGCTCAATCAAGAGCTCATAGAACAAAAAAAAGATCCTGTGGCCTTTGACCATGACTGTCGCGAAGGTATCTGCGGTGCTTGCAGCATGGTGATCAATGGTCGACCACATGGTCCCAATACGGGTACGACGACCTGCCAATTGCATATGCGCTTCTTTAGAGAAGGAGATACGATTACCGTAGAGCCCTGGCGAGCCAAAGGATTTCCGGTGATCAAAGATCTGGTCGTGGACAGAACAGCCTTTGATCGCATCATACAAGCCGGAGGATTTATTTCCGTAAATACCGGTCAAGCTCCGGACGGCAATGCAATCCCAATCGAGCAATCCGCTGCTTCGTCTGCGATGGATGCGGCAGCCTGTATAGGCTGTGGTGCCTGTGTGGCGGCGTGTCCCAATGGAGCTGCTATGCTCTTTACAGCTGCCAAAGTAGCCCACCTCAATCGCCTCCCACAAGGCAAGGTCGAAAACCAACGAAGAGTACAGCGCATGGTAGCCCAGATGGACAAAGAAGGCTTCGGAATGTGCTCCAATATAGGAGCCTGTGAGGCAGAATGTCCCAAAGAAATACAACTCGATGTCATCGCCGAGCTCAATAGGTCTTATCTCAGTTCGATTTTTGGCTCAGCTGTATAAGTATCCATATAAATTTGATTTTACTGTATATTTCATTACTCCAGTTTCGGTAGTTACAAAATAGAAAAAAAGGGAGTTATGTGAGCTATAATTAACTGAACTTCAGTGCATTGTAGGGACGAACAAAAAAGCATCTCTCCATGCAATATACAAATAACTTCAAAGTCACCACTGGCTACTTTGTATCTTTTTGACCAACTCAACAAGTTTTTA
>JAJRUR010000084.1 GCA_024277695.1 Bacteroidota bacterium
ATCAAGGCCAATGTGTCGGTCTAGAAACGAGTGAACTCAGATGCTTAGGCAAGGATAAGTTTCTCCAAAAAATTCGATCGAATAGGGATGTGTTTTACTTACTTCTCTCCGACCAAATCAGACGTACTTCTTTTCTCGAAAATAAAATGCTCGACCATGCCTATAATTCTGTGAGAGGAAAGGTCGCACATACCTTGGTTTACCTCTATGAACTTTATCAAAAAGATGGTGTGGCCGAGATACCACTACGCAGAGAAGACATAGCCGCAATTGCAGGCATAGCCAAAGAAACTTTGATAAGGACACTCACAGCATTTAAGGAAGAAGGCGTTATCGATACGAAAGTGACCAACATCATTATCCATGCTGCCGAGCCCCTAAATGAGATGATCTATTAATTAGGGTAGTTTCTTTCTCTATTGTGGAGAAGATTTGGCTAGACGATTTTGATAGATGTGTCGCTCGCTAGTCATGATACTTCGAATTACTTCTATTTTTAAAAATATTTTATTACCTTGTAATGAAATTGTTTTTTAAAATAAAGAATTATTGTCATGACTTACTATAGTTCCATAGTATATACTTTCCTTTTTCTGCTCCTATTTTGTTGTAAGTCTTCTATAGAGAAAACTTCATCGTCGAGCCATACACTAGAGGAACGACCGGCATATACACTGGTGCTACATGGAGGTGCGGGTACCATTTTGCGTAAGCATATGTCACCAGGCAAAGAAAGAGCCTATCGCACCGCATTGAGTCACGCACTTAAAACCGGTCAAAAAATATTGGCTGAAGGGGGAACAGCACTTGATGCGGTATCCGCTACTATTATGACTATGGAAAATGACTCTTTGTTCAATTCGGCGAAGGGTGCAGTATTTACCCACGATGGGCATAACGAGCTGGATGCCTCGATTATGGATGGAAGTACCTTGGATGCCGGTGCAGTAGCCGGAGTGACTCAAGTCAAAAATCCCATTTTGGCTGCTAGAGCTGTTATGGAAAAATCCCCCCATGTACTCCTCTCCGGTCAAGGCGCTGATGCGTTTAGCCGATCCGTTGGGCTAGAACTAGTAAAACCATCTTACTTCAGAACAGAGAAAGCTTGGAATACGCTACAAAATGTACTCCGCCGAGAACAAAATAAAGATCAAGCAAAATCTAAAGAAAAACACGGTACCGTAGGCGCTATCGCACTGGATCAATTTGGAAATCTTGCTGCAGGCACCTCAACCGGTGGTATGACCAATAAGCGTTGGAACCGTATCGGTGATTCGCCGATTATTGGTGCCGGCACCTATGCTGATAATGCTTCTTGTGCCGTATCAGCTACAGGACATGGCGAATACTTTATCCGCTATGCTGTAGCTCATGATATCTCAGCTCTCATCCAATATAAAGGACTAACTGTTCAAGAAGCCGGAGATCTAGTGATCCAAAAGAAGCTAAAACAAGCCGGAGGTGCGGGAGGTGTCATCATCCTCGATCGTAATGGAAATATCAGTATGCCTTTTAATACAGAAGGTATGTATAGAGGTTTTGTAACCCCTGATAGTTTGGCAGTCTATATCTATAAGGATGAATAAATTATTGGTAAAATAAATCATAGGCAACCTTTTGACGAGTTTAGACATATATCAGAGCGTATTGCGGGTGAAATGGCAAGTATCCGTGGTAAATCACAATCCGTCCAATATGGCTCAGACTGAAGATCAAGTATTGATACGTAGATGTATCCTTCAGGATGCTCAAGCGCAGCGTCAGCTATATGACAAATATAGACAATATTGGTTTATGTGTTGTCTCCGCTATGCATCCAATAAAATGGAGGCAGAGGATATGTTTCAAAATGGTCTGATATCGATTTATAAAGACCTAAAACAATACGATTCCAAAAAAGCTGCCTTCAGTACTTGGTCTTATCGCATTATGATTAACGCCGCACTACAATATTTACGAAAGTGGTCAAAAATCGATCAAAAAACCATTTCAGACGATTACGCCATCCATCATAGTGTCCAAACTGATGTTTTTGATGAGCTCGGAGCGAAAGAACTAATACAAATGGTCCAAAATTTGCCTGTAGGCTACCGAATGGTATTTAATCTTTATGTGATTGAGGGTTATAGACATCAAGAAATAGCAGACCAATTGGGCATTTCTGTCAACACTTCAAAATCACAATTATTCAAAGCCAAAAGGCAGTTGAGAAGAGCATTAGAACAAATACTACAAAAACAAGCCTGACATGAAGGATAATCTGGAAAAATACTTCTATAAACAACTCAAAGAAAAGCCCATTCTTCAAGAAGAGTGGAATACTCCGTCAGATGCCGTTTGGGATAAAACCTCCGCCTTGATAGCACAAGATGCTGACACAAAAAGAAAACCCATGTGGTGGCTTTGGCTAGCTGTTGGATTACTCTTTTTTGGATTGATATCTACGATCTATTATATCAATGTCTTGCACCAAAAAGTAGAACAACTTCAAGCCCCCATTTTGCAAAGTGAACACAGCCAAATAGCTACCCCTGCAACAGCTGATACTAGATTATTAGAGAGACCTCAAGAACCATCGATGACATCAAATGGATCAGCTCCTAACATTATCCAGACGAATAAGACTTTTGACGGATCAAAGAATCATCCTACTCAAAATTATATGACCGCCTTACTCGGTGGTAGGAGGTCATCCAGCATCAAATATCCTAAACCTTCCTACTCTCAGAATCAATCAACGACATCTATACATTCGGTTCCGAACCATCGGACTACATCCCTGCCTCAAAATCACTTACCAAAGAATCAATCTATGATCCCCCTCGAGTTGTTGCCGGCTATAAACGTCACACAATTTGAGATAAACCCTGCCTTACAATCAGTTAAAAAAATTGCCCTTCCGGACATAGACGACCCTAGGCTTGATCACGCGACACCAAGCTTTAGTTTTGAATTTGGACCATCTTGGGTAGCAGCTCCACTCAAGGGTAATCCAGTCGGTCAATATACCGAAATTACGGGTACAGATCGATTTAAACGCTCTGCTATGGCCGGTATAGCTTATCGTCATCCGGTTTCCAAACGGATTTTTGTCCAATTGGGTATGCAATATAATCTCATCAAACTCTGGTCAGCTTCCAAAGTTTTGAGCAAATACGACAAATCAAGCGAATTTATTAAC
>JAJRUR010000085.1 GCA_024277695.1 Bacteroidota bacterium
ATCGATTGTACTCTTTTTGTATCGTGTCACCAGCAACCCTATGGCATAACAGAGCTTGCTGACCTCATCCTACTTCTTCTTGACCGGAGCTGCTTTTACATCCGGTGCATTCACTACTCCTTTTATTTTCAGGAAAGTCTGAGCCGGTGTGGTATTGGCAGTAAGAGTAACCGTTTTATTTTGATTATTTCTTTTCCCCTTACTATTAAATTCCACCAAAATTTCACCGGATTTGCCGGGAGCGATGGGCTCTTTAGGCCAGCTCGGTACTGTACATCCGCAAGAACCTTTTGCATTACTGATGATAAGTGGTTCTTTACCCGTGTTCGTAAACTTGTAGGTGTGCTGTACTTTGTCCCCTTGGTCTATTGTACCGAAGTCAAAAGTTGTTTCCTCAAATTTGATCGTAGTCGTGGGGCCGGCTGCGACAGTCGGTGTATTGGGCGTATTGGGTTGATTTACCTCAATGGTTTTTGCAGTATTGGGAGTGACCTTCTCTCCCGCATCCGCTTTGGCATTTTCTTGACAAGAGATGAGCGATACACCTGTTATCACTACCAAAGAAGCCATAAATAAAGATTTGAATAGTTTCATGCGTCTAATGTATTTTGTTAAATAATGGATTATCTGGGCACAAAAATACACCGGATTGGGAAATAAATCATCAGGTCGCTATGTCAATGATTTGTTAATAGAGTGTCATACACCCTAAGTAGGATACTACTATCTATGGATATAATCCAATAGTTCTTGAGCACTTAGAGTATTCAGACAATATTCTTTTTGAGTAATCCCTTTCTAGCACAGATAAGACCATATCTAATATTACTAATCTCACGGACATGATGTGCATCGGGGTTGATACTGATTTGGACACCACGATCCTGAGCCACAGGAATCCAACTCCAGTCTATATCCAAGCGGTAGGGATTGGCGTTGATCTCGATAGAAACGGCATTTGCTGCGCAGGCATCGATAATCATTTGATGGTCCACCGGATAGCCTTCACGAGCTAGTAACAGTCTTCCGGTCATATGTCCCAAAATATGAGTTCTGGGATGTTCTATAGCCTTAATGAGTCGTTGGGTAGCTTTGGTTTTATCCATTTGGAGATTTGAATGGATCGATGCAATTACCAATTCAAAGCCCGACAACAATTCTTCCGGATAATCCAGCCTACCATCATTTAATATATCCACCTCAATTCCTTTGATGATTTGAAAATCATCCATCTGACTATTGAGATGGTCTATTTCTTCCCACTGCTTCAGTACTTTCTCTTCTTTCATCCCATTGGCATAAAATGCTGCTTGCGAATGGTCCGTAATGACCAAATACTCATAAGACATATCCCTGACAGTTTCAGCCATTTGCCGTAGTGTATTTGATCCGTCACTATAAGTAGAATGATTATGTATAACTCCGCGGATATCCTTCATCTCAACCAAAGATTCATAATCAAAGTCACTAGGCGGGACAAACTCTCTACAGGGTATCGCTATATGCGAAATGCCGAGCTGCGCTTCCAGTTCTTCTATCGTCCTGTCCTTATCCGCTGGCAGCAAGTCCCGGTAATCGTTCCAAAACTCCTTAGAACTATTGCGCTTCAAGTACTCTACTGCATAGGAGGATCTTTTGGCTCGAAAAAAACGCACTGTATAGTGCTCCTGATGCAGTGCAATGATCATTTGTTCAGATTCCTGATTCCGAATCTCTGTAAATCCTTTTTGAGCTAGCAACTCTTCATCTAATAAGTCACCTTGATAGAGAAAATCTATCGTCTCCACAACATTTCGCTGTAAAGCGGCATCTCCTACCAGTCGAAAACTATCCAATTTGAGCTCCCCGACCAGTTCTGTAAGTCCTCCCAATATCTCCTCCACCCGAGCATAAAGATGACTTCCTTTTGTGTCCAAAAAATAGATAAGTTTTGCTGCTATGGTAGCCTGAGATTTGTCACCAAAACCTTTGAGTTGGACTAAGCGATTCTCTTGACAGGCATGGAGGAGTTCCACAGCAGACTCCACGCCCAAATCCTTCCATAATCGTTTGATCTTTTTTGGGCCTAGCCCTTTGATCCTCAATAGCTCTACTATACCATCAGCTGTCTTATCCAGCATCTTCTCTAAAGCGGCCATACTACCAAATTGGATGAGCTCATCAATTTTTGCATTGATGGCTTTGCCAATGCCCGGTAGATCCACTCGATCTTCCATTGAAGTCTGACTTAAATCCTGTCCTACTCTTCTAAGATTTTGGTATGCAGTCCGATAGGATCTGATTTTGAAGGGATTTTCATCATGTAACTCCATCAAGTCAGCCAATAATTTGAACTGATTGGCGATTTGTTTATTCGTCATAACGGCAGGCTATGTCTTTAAGTCTTTTTTAAAAGTCCGAATCCCTCGGACGCATAAAATGCAAAAGTAAGCTAAATAATGTTTTATCAATCTTTAGTACTTACAATCCACATTTTAACTTTTTTTCGTTAACGAGATATTCCTTCAAAGATATTTTTTTTATTAATCCGATGAAAAGGATACTTTTGTAAAAAATAATCAGATGAAATACTTTGTTTATGTACTACTCTTGCTCCTAGGAGCTTGCAATCCTCAGACACTAGAACAAGATGATGCGCTCGACTTGACAGGATTTACGCGGAGTACCGAGAATGGTATCACGACTGTTGAGCGCAAAAACGAAAATAATCAAGTCCTTGAGCGAGGCACATTGGTCTCCGGCGTACGGCAAGGCGCATGGATCAGTTATCATCCAAATTCGGAGCGCATCAAATCAATTACGACTTACGTCAATGGCAAAAAGAACGGTCCCTATATAGAGCTAAATGAACGTGCTGATGTCCTATTAACTCAGCACTACAAAAATGACCTCTTGGATGGGCGAATGGCCAAATACAAGAACAACCGACCTACCGAAGTGATGCATTACAAAGGCGGAAAACTTGATGGATTGTACACGAGTTATTTTCCATACACCAACAACCCCCAGCGAACAGCCCAGTTCAAAGATGGAAAACAACATGGATTTCTTGACTATTATGACGAAGACGGAAAAGTCACGATTCGCTTTGAATACAAAAATGGAGTCAAAGTAGGACAATCCAAACCCAACGAATAGTGCAGCGGATAGATTTAAATATTCTGCAGTACAAAGATGACATTCGGATAAAAGTAAAACATCAGCGATCGTGGGTATTTGATCCCATTCGGAAAAAGGACATCCTCTTGGGTCCCGAACAATTGGTACGACAACTCATCATTCAATTCTTATTGGATCGAGGTGTTTCTCGGACACAAATAGCCGTAGAGAAAGAATTTAGATGGAACCGGATGCGTCGAAGATTTGATATAATGCTTTTTAAGCATGCGGAGCATCCTTGGATGTTGATCGAATGCAAAGCAGCAAAAATACCTTTGAATCAAATCGCACTAGATCAGCTCATCGATTACAATATCCAACTCCGAGCACCATATTTGTACTTGACTAACGGGATCGATCACTATATATGGGAGATGGATTTTGAAACGAACGAAGCGATAGCTCTAAATTCTTTTCCTGATATAACGACTTAATAGCAAGGGATAGTTACATTAGTCGGCTGAAACTATTCTATGAATTATGGAAACTTATTTAATCCTTGGTGCCAATGGTCAGATCGGTACAGAACTACAGATTGAGTTCTTTCAAAGACTTGACTCACAGCGTATTATCTTATCCGATATCTTCGAGCCCGAGGTCAAACGCGGCATATTTGAAATAGCGGATATCTTAGACCCTCGAAGTTTGGCATCCCTCATAGAGAAATATAAAATCAGCTGCATAATCAATTTGGCAGCA
>JAJRUR010000086.1 GCA_024277695.1 Bacteroidota bacterium
GGAGCTGACACCTGAGAGTTCGAACATAATTCTACCCGGCTTTACGACAGCTACATAATGGTCTAGTGCTCCCTTACCTTTACCCATCCGTACTTCTTGAGGTTTGGAAGTGATGGGTTTGTCGGGAAAGATTCTGATCCATACTTTACCTTCTCTTTTCATATATCTGGTCATAGCGATCCGTGCTGCTTCGATCTGTCGGCTAGTAATGAATACGGGTTTTAGGGCTTTGAGTCCAAAAGTCCCGAAAGCTATTGTGCTACCTCGCTGGGCATTTCCTTTGACTCTGCCCTTTTGTTGTTTTCTATATTTGGTACGCTTTGGTTGTAACATGATTTATTATTTTTTTGTCTTTCCTAGCCTTAAAAAGGCTGCAAAGGTACAATCATTATATTTAATTATCTACGTGATCGATCATCTCTTCTGCCTCTGCCTCTACCTCTGCCTCGATCTCTGCCTTGATTTTTTCCACCTTTGGATTGTACACCAAAATTTGGTGATAAGTCTCTTTTTCCCAGAACTTCTCCTCTACAGATCCAGACCTTGACTCCGATGAGTCCGTAGATGGTCAATGCTTCTTTGAGCGCATAGTCGATATCTGCTCTGAAAGTGTGTAGGGGTGTACGTCCGTCTTTATATTCTTCTGTCCGAGCCATTTCAGCTCCATTGAGTCTTCCGGAGATGCGGACTTTGATTCCTTCGGCACCGGCTCTCATAGTTTGTTGAATGGCCATTTTGACAGCTCGGCGGAAGTTTACTCTTCCCTCGAGTTGTTTGGCAATAGATTCGGCTACGATATTGGCATCCAAGTCGGGTTTTCGTACTTCTACGATATTGATTTGGATATCTTGTCCTGTGATTTTTTTTAGTTCTTCTTTGATTTGATCTACTTCTTGACCTCCACGTCCTATGATGATTCCCGGTCTGGAAGTGTGGATGGTGACCGTGATGCGTTTGATGGAGCGCTCAATGATGATGCGTGCTATTCCTCCTTTGGCGATACGTGCAGATAAGTATTTGCGTATTTTTTGGTCTTCGACCACATTTTTTGCATAGTCTTTGGTAGCGTACCAGTTAGAGTCCCATCCTCGGATGATTCCCAGTCTATTGCCTATTGGATTTGTTTTTTGACCCACGTTTATTTTCTTTTCTTTATGATAATTTATATTTCTTCTACTTCTACTTGATCTTCTTGGGCTACGATTGCAGCTTCATCGATCGGTATTCTATTTTCTATGACCAAAGTCACGTGATTGAGTCTTTTGCGGATTCGATGCGCTCTACCATGTGGAGCGGGTTGGAATCTTTTGAGCATGCCTGCTTCATCTACTAATGCAGTTTTTATAAAGAGGTCATACTCGTCTGCATTGAGTGTCATGTCGGTTTTGTATTCCCAATTGGCTATAGCCGAAAGGAGTAGTTTTTCTAACCAAGCTCCGGCTTCTTTTTTTGTAAACTTCAAGATATTGAGTGCTTCTTCGATGCTTTTGCCTCTAATCGTATCGACGACTAGTCTCATTTTTCTGGCCGACATCGGGCAATTACGTAATTTGGCTACTGCTTCCATGATTTATTTTTTTCGATTTCCTGAGTGACCTCTATAAGTTCTAGTGTGGGAAAATTCTCCGAGTTTGTGTCCTACCATATTTTCGGTAACGAAAACCGGTACAAATGTCTTGCCATTATGAACTGCTATGGTGAGTCCTACCATATCGGGTATGATCATGGAGGATCTGGACCAAGTTTTGATAACGGTTTTCTTTTTGGATTCCTGTGCTTTGAGGACCTTTTTGATCAGTTTATGAAATACGTAAGGTCCTTTTTTTATCGATCTAGCCATAATGATTACTTAGCGTTGCGTTTCGTAATGATTAATTTGGATGAATGTTTTTTATTATTTCTAGTTTTCTGGCCTTTTGCCATAATTCCGGTGCGTGATCTGGGGTGTCCTCCCGAAGCTCTTCCTTCACCTCCACCCATGGGGTGATCGACGGGATTCATTGCTACACCACGGACTCTAGGTCTTCTTCCCATCCATCTTCTTCTACCGGCTTTTGCCAATACTTGGAGTCGATGATCAGGGTTAGAAGTGGTACCGATGGTGGCTTTGCAAGTCAACAAGATACGTCTAACCTCTCCCGAAGGCAATTTAATGACGGCATATTTTCCCTCTCTACTCATCAGCTGGCCGTTGGTACCTGCACTTCGGGCCAATGCTGCTCCACGTCCCGGAGTGAGTTCGATGGCGTGGATCATACTACCTAGAGGGATATCCTTGAGATAGAGGGCATTGCCCACGTCGGGAGTAGCTTTGGCACCGGACATGATTTTTTGCCCTACTTGGATGCCGTTGGGTGCGATGATGTATCTTTTTTCTCCATCCTCGTACTGTACCAGAGCGATATAGGCTGAGCGATTGGGGTCATACTCTACTGTCAAGACTTCAGCGGACATGTTTTCTTTGTTGCGTTTGAAGTCAATAACTCTATATTTTCTCTTATGTCCTCCGCCTCGATTTCGATGGGTCATTTTTCCGGTGCGATTACGTCCCCCACGTTTTTTGAGACCTACGGTAAGGCTTTTTTCCGGCTTAGAGGCCGTAATCTCGGTAAAGGCGTTGCTCAGCCTAAATCGAGTTCCCGGTGTGATCGCGTTGTATTTTTTTATTGGCATTTTACTCTACACTTTATGATTTTAATCGAATGCTTGTGTTCTATTATAATTATAAATCGTTAAAAAAGTCTATCTCTTCTCCATCTGCCAAACTAACAATGGCTTTTTTGTAGGATGATTTTTTTCCGATTACGATGCCCGATCTTGTGTTTTTTACTTTTCTTTTGGCGGGCATAATGACTGTATTGACACTGGTGACATTGACGCTATATTTGTCTTCTATCGCCTGTTTTATTTCTAATTTATTGGCTCGTTTATCCACTACGAAGGAGTATTTGTTGCTTTTTTCGGAAAGCATTTCTGACTTTTCGGAGATGACGGGTTTTTGTAATATTAGTTTGCTCATCAGTAAATTGCTTAAAACATGTTTTGAATTTGTTCGATAGCGCTTTCAGCTACGATCATTTTTTTGGCATTGAGCATTTCATAAGGATTAATATCTTGTGCTCTACTCAATTTTACATTTTTTATATTTCGTATAGACCGATATACATTATCATCAAAGCTAGCGGTTACTACGAGGCTTTTGTTGTTTAGTGCATCGAAGTTGGCCAAGAGGGATACGGCATCTTTGGTTTTGGGTTGGTCAAAGCTAAAGTCTTCGATTACTACCAGTTTTCCTTCTTTGAGCATACTGGACAAGACAGATTTTCTGGCGAGTTTTTTGACTTTTTTATTGAGTTTTACTTCGTAGATTCGGGGTTTAGGACCGAATATACGCCCACCTGATCTAAACAGAGGGTTTTTGATGGAGCCGGCCCGAGCGGTACCTGTACCTTTTTGTTTTTTGATTTTGCGTGTACTGCCCTTGATTTCGCCGCGTTCTTTGGCTTTGTGAGTACCTTGGCGTTGGTTGGCCAGATACGATTTTACTGCCAGATAGACCACATGCTCATTGGGTTCAATACCGAAGACGTCCTCTCTAAGCTCGATGCTTCTTCCAGTCTTTTTTCCTTCTTTATTTAATACATCAATCTTCATGATTGCTTTACTTTTCGATGATTATAAATGATCCTTTATGTCCGGGTACTGCTCCTTTGATTACGAGGAGATTTTTTTCCGGAAATACTTTTAAAACCTCGAGGTTTTGAATTTTGACTCTATCTGTCCCTGTACGACCTGCCATGCGCATACCTTTGAATACTTTGGCGGGATAACTAGCGGCACCGATAGACCCGGGGGCTCTTAGTCGGTTGTGCTGTCCGTGGGTTGCATCGCCGACTCCTCTAAATCCGTGGCGTTTGACTACCCCTTGAAATCCCTTACCTTTAGAGATTCCGGTAGCATCTACCAAATCGCCCTCGATGAAGACCTCTTCTACTCTTACGGTGTCACCTAAGGACTTATCCGTAATAGCGTCTTTGAACTCGATGAGTTTCATTTTGGGTCCGGTTCCGGCTTTTTCAAAATGCCCTTTGAGTGCATTTGAAGTATTTTTGGCTTTAGCCTCACCGTAAGCCAGCTGTATAGAATTGTAACCGTCTGTATCTTCAGATTTTACCTGAGTTACTACATTGGGATTCATTTCGATGACAGTACAAGCGATATTTTTGCCTTGTTCGTCATACAGACTGGACATGCCTATTTTTTTTCCAATTAATCCGTTCACGTCAATAATGCTTAAACGATATAATAATACTAATGCTCCATATCGGGTGGAGCATTAATTAATTTTACAAAATGTGGTTATGTCAATTTGACCTGGATATCTACACCGCTGGGCAGTTCTAACTTGGATAGGGCATCCACTGTTTTTTGCGTCGGCGTGTAGATTTCGATCAGTCGCTTATGAGTACGCAATTGGAACTGCTCACGAGATTTTTTATTTACGTGCGGAGAACGGAGCACTGTAAATATTTCTTTCTTCGTAGGCAGCGGAATCGGTCCTGCGACGACAGCCCCACTATTGCGTACCGTCTTCACAATCTTTTCTGTGGACTTGTCCACGAGATTGTGATCGTAGGAACACAACTTGATTCTGATCTTTTGATTCATAACCTTTTTTTAACTATTTTTTATAAATGGTCGGCAAAAGTACAACTTTTACCTTATAAATTTTAATAATTTATCAAACTTTTACTTCTCCTCTAGCTTTTTCTACTATTTCGGTTGCGATATTCCTTGGTACTGCGGCATAATGCGCAAACTCCATAGAGGAGGAAGCGCGGCCGGATGTGATAGTACGCAACTGGGTTACATAGCCAAACATTTCTGCTAGGGGCACGTCTGCTTTGACGATGACTGCATTGTTTTTGATTTCCTGGCCTTTGATCATACCTCGACGTTTGTTTAGGTCACCGATTACAGATCCTGTATATTCGTCCGGTGTGGTCACTTCGAGTTTCATAATCGGTTCGAGGAGTACCGGTTTGGCTTTGGAGGCGGCTGCTTTGAAGCCTTCTTTGGCGCAGAGTTCAAAGGCGATGGGTTTTGAATCCACATCGTGTGTAGAGCCGTCATACAATTTGACTTTCATACTGTCGATGCTATATCCGGCGAGTACGCCATTGTCCATCATGGCATTAAATCCCTTGATGATGGCCGGGAAGAATTCTTTTGGAATAGCACCACCGACGATTTTGTTTTCGAATTGTAGTCGTGTTTTTCCATTGACGAAGTCTTCGCTTTCGAGAAATTCTTGATCTGCCGGTCCTAGTTCGAACTGCATATCGGCAAAGAGACCTGAACCTCCGGATTGTTTTTTGAGTCGCTCGCGGTGATCGACGGTATGGGTAAGTGCTTCTTTATAATTTACTTGTGGTGCGCCTTGGTTGACCTCTACTTTGAACTCACGTTTGAGTCGATCGACGATGATTTCTAAGTGGAGTTCGCCCATACCACTGATAATGGTCTGGTTAGTATCTTGGTCATAACGGACGACAAAAGTGGGGTCTTCTTCAGAAAGTTTGCCGAGTGCCATGCCTAGTTTTTCGAGATCTTTTTGGGTTTTGGGTTCGATCGCCAATCCGATGACCGGATCGGGAAAGGTCATACTTTCCAAAACGATTGGGCGGTCAAGATCGCAGAGAGTATCCCCTGTACGGATGTCTTTAAAACCTACACCGGCAGCTATGTCACCGGCTTCGACCAAGTCGATAGGATTTTGTTTATTGGAGTGCATCTGATAGAGTCTGGAGATGCGTTCTTTTTTGCCTGATCGGGTATTGAGGATATAGGATCCTGCAGCGAGTTTGCCACTATAAGCTCTGAAGAAGCAGAGTCTTCCGACAAATGGGTCTGTGGCTATTTTGAATGCGAGTGCGGCGAAGGGTTCATCTGCACTTGGTTTTCGTGTTTCAGCCTGTTCTGTTTTGGGGTTAAATCCTTCGACGGCTTCTACGTCTAGTGGTGATGGCATATAAGCACATACGGCATCAAGTACAGCTTGGACTCCTTTGTTTTTGAAGGCGGAGCCACACATCATCGGGATGATGCTCATATCGATCACAGCTGCACGGATGGCAGCTCGAATTTCGTCTGCGGTGATAGAGTCGGGGTCGTCAAAGTATTTTTCCATAATGGATTCGTCATATTCTGCGACGGACTCAAGGAGTTTTTCGCGATATTCGCTGACAGTATCTTGGAGCTCATCGGGGATATCGATGACTTCATAGGTCATACCCATATCTTTTTCGTTCCAGATGATGGCTTGATTGGTGATGAGGTCAACGACACCTTTAAAATTTTCTTCGGCACCGATGGGTACTTGGAGGGGTACGGGATTGGCACCGAGCATTTCGCGGACTTGGCTTACTACTTCAAAGAAGTCTGCGCCCTGCCTATCCATTTTGTTTACGAAGCCGATACGGGGTACTTTGTATCTGTCGGCTTGTCTCCACACGGTTTCGGACTGAGGCTCTACACCTGATACTGCACAAAAAAGGGCTACGACTCCATCCAATACTCTTAAGGATCGTTCTACCTCTACGGTAAAGTCAACGTGTCCGGGTGTATCGATGATATTGAGTGTATATTCTTTATTTTTCCATTTCCAAGCGGTTTTGGTAGCTGCTGAGGTGATAGTGATACCACGTTCTTGTTCTTGCTCCATCCAATCCATGGTAGCGGCACCATCGTGTACTTCACCTATCTTATGCGATAGACCGGTATAATACAGGACGCGTTCTGTCGTGGTAGTTTTGCCGGCATCGATGTGAGCGGCAATACCTATATTTCTAGTAAATTTTAAATCTGCCATAAAATGAATGGTCTAGTATTTTAATTATAATGATTATGTTGTAAAAAATTATTTTCCAAAAAAGAGTGGTCATTAAACTTTAAAGTGGGCAAAAGCTCTATTGGATTCAGCCATTTTGTGCGTATCTTCTTTACGTTTGACTGCTGCCCCTTCGCCTTTACTTGCTGCTAGGATTTCTGCCGATAGTTTTTCTGCCATACCCTTACCTCCGCGCTGTCTGGCAAAGCGGATCAGCCATTTCATTCCAATAGAAGTTTTTCGCTTGGCAGGGATTTCTGTTGGGATTTGGAATGTAGCACCACCGATTCTTCTAGATCGCACTTCGAGTTGCGGGGTAGCATTGGCCAAAGCTTTTTTGAACAGATCCAGTTCGGATTCTTCTTCGGATGCGGCTTTTTCTTTGACGATGTCCATGGCTTCGTAGAACAAGTTGAGGGCTACAGACTTTTTGCCTTGGAGCATCAAGTTATTGACGAATTGAGATACTACGGTATCGTTGTACCTTGGATCCGGCATAACCGGTCTGATTTTTGGTTTTCTTTTTCTCATATCTTAATTATTTTGGGCGTTTAGCTCCGTATTTTGATCTAGATTGTTTTCTATCTGCTACACCTGCGGTATCGAGTGCACCTCGGACGATGGTGTATCTCACTCCGGGGAGGTCTTTGACCCGTCCTCCTCTGAGTAGGACGATGGAGTGTTCTTGGAGGTTATGTCCTTCTCCCGGGATGTAAGCGATTACTTCTTGTCCGTTGGTAAGGCGGACTTTGGCAACCTTACGAAGTGCGGAGTTGGGTTTTTTTGGAGTAGTCGTATAGACACGCGTACAGACTCCACGCTTCTGTGGGCATGCTTCCAAAGCCCTTGTTTTACTGGCTTCTACGATCTTTTTTCTTCCTTTTCTTACTAACTGATTTATAGTAGGCATATGGTCAATTTTTTAGTAAATTTGGCCTGTTTTTCAAAAACAGACGGCAAAGATATACTTTTACCTCAATTTATAGTGTACGATTGTTTAAAATTTAGTGAAGAATTTTTAATATGATACTTTCTGATAATATTTTAGTACGTCCGGCAAAAGAAGAAGATCTCAGTGATATACTGTCTCTTGTGAGGGCATTGGCTCTATATGAAAAGGCTCCGGATGAGGTGGTGGTAAGTATTGATGACTATGTACGAGACTGGCGTGCCGATAGATTTGAGTCTATTGTAGCCCTCAAGGATGATAAGGTAGTGGGTATGTGTCTATATTTTATGGCGTATTCCAGTTGGAAGGGTGCTATCTTATATCTGGATGATTTTGTTGTGACTCCGTCGGAGCGTGGTAATGGAATCGGCCAACTGCTTTTTGATGAGATATTGGCTATAGCCAAAAAGAGAGACGTGGCTCTCCTAAAATGGCAGGTACTGGATTGGAACGAGCCGGCACTAAATTTTTATAAAAAGTATGGTGCTGTGATCGAGAAAGAATGGTGGAATGGGAAGATTGTCATGAGGGATGAGAAGTGAAGGAGGTAGTCCTCCCCCTAGCCCCCTCCAGAGGGGGACATCCGTCACGGCGAGGTGGGACGACGAAGCAGTCCATCCTTCGGAGACGGTTCTGACTGCAAGGGAGGTAAAAAGAGTCCTCCCTCTAACCCCCTCCAGAGGGGGACAACGTTGTGAGGAGAGACGACGCAGGGTGCGCCTACGTACCCCCTTTAAGGCGAACCATTCCCGCCTTGGCTTTTTGGTGGATGCTTACCTTATATTGGAGAGGATCTTTAGACAGAGCAATTTCAAAAAATAGTAGTGCCTTGGTCGGGTTA
>JAJRUR010000087.1 GCA_024277695.1 Bacteroidota bacterium
ATAAAGTCATTACCGAAAAACTCATCGATGAAATGGCATATTCAGGATTGATTTTTACAGATGCACTAGAGATGAAAGGAGTACTCAAACATTTTCCTCCCGGCGAGATTGAAGTCAGAGCACTCCAAGCTGGGAATGATGTACTCGTATTGCCTTCGGATATAGACAAAGCCTTCAAAGAGATCAAAAAAGCAGTCCAAACGGGCAGGATTACTGAAAAGATGATAGAGATAAAAGTCAAAAAAATACTCATAGCAAAATACAGAATGGGGCTATATCAAAAACCGGAGATCGATCTAAAGCAGGTAGTAGATAATCTGAATTCTCCTATGACGGATGCCCTTGTGCAGCAACTCTACGAACGGGCTCTCACTGTACTGGAAAACGATGACCGAATTCTTCCTTTTGTAGATCTGAGCAGGACGCGCTATGCCTCCGTAGCTATAGGAGCACCTCCTGCCAATCCCTTTCAGAAAAGACTGGAGAGCTATACTTCCTTTGAACATCATCGAATCCTACGCTCCGGAACTGCGCACGAACGCAATAATCTGCTGTCCGAATTAAGTAATTTTGATCGTGTCGTTGTCAGTATTCATAAGATGAGCCGTCATCCGAGTAAGCAATTTGGAATCACCGAATGGATACCGAAATTTATTAAAAAACTGCAGTCCAAGACTCAAGTAAGCGTGGTGCTGTTTGGCAATCCTTATGCATTACAGTATCTGGATAGTATCCAACATATATTGGTCGCCTACGAAGAAAATGACATCACCCAAGATATCGCCGCTCAAGCTCTTTTCGGTGCTCTACCTATAGATGGTCAACTACCGGTCAAAGCATCTGATCGCTTTGCTGTCTTTTCGGGACAAAAGATGAGCTCCCTTCGAAGGTTGGGTTTTGCCATTCCTGAACAATACGATATGAGTAGTGATACGCTTCAGATGATTAATACGCTGATGCAAAAAATGATAAAAACAAAAGCGGCTCCCGGAGCAAGAGTACTCGTAGTCAAAAATCGAAAAGTCGTTTATGATCAAGATTTTGGCCACCATACATATGCCAAAAAAAGAGCTGTCTCGCACAAGGATATCTTTGACCTTGCTAGTATCACCAAAGTAGCAGCAGCTACACTTAGTATCATGAAATTGGTAGATGAGGGCAAAGTAGATCTATACGATCCGATTGTGAACTATCTGCCCAAAATCGATACGACGAACAAAAGAAATCTTACACTGTATGATATTATGGCGCATCATGCAGGTCTCAAGCCATGGATTCCGTTCTACCTAAATACCCTGACGGACAATAAAAAGAATCCAAGACCTTGTGATACGATATATCACAACCAAGTCGGGGGAGACTTTAGCTTGAAGGTCTGTAATGATATGTATATGTGTAGCTCATACGCCGACTCTATCTGGTACAAAATATATAACTCGGAGCTCCGACCCAATAACAACTACCGCTATAGTGACCTGGGTATGTATATGGTAGCAGATATTGTAAAATCCTTGACAGGAATGTCCATAGATCGTTATGTAGAGGAGCAATTCTATAAACCGCTAGGGCTTAGAAGAACTACTTATAATCCAGCGAGTCGATTCCCCGTCGATGAAATAGTGCCTACCGAAGAGGATCGATATTTTCGCTTTAAGCGCATACAGGGTTATGTGCATGATATGGGTGCAGCTATGTTAGGAGGTGTTTCCGGGCATGCCGGTCTTTATAGTACCGCCGGAGAGTTAGCTGTTATTTTTCAGATGTTGCTCAATCATGGTTATTATGGAGGCAAACAATATCTAAAACCGGAGACAGTTGATCTGTTTACTACACGGCACCAACGCTCTACGAGGCGCGGGATAGGTTTTGATATGAAAGAATTGGATACATTACGCACTCTTAATATGGCTCCGGAGGCATCGAGCCGATGTTTCGGACATTTGGGATTTACCGGAACTGCCGTTTGGGCAGATCCCGAATATGATCTCATCTTCGTGATGTTAGCCAATAGAACTTATCCTACTATGAAAAACAACAAATACGGCAAAGAGAATTACAGACCAAAAACCCAGTCTATTTGCTACAAAGCTCTAAAAAAATAACCTGCGAAGCTGGTTTGTGCATTTAATATTGCCTTTGAAGAAGGATACTTATTGCATAAAAATATGTAACCAATTCGTCATCATTACGTCCTAAATGTAATGCAATTACTTACTCAGATTACTCGACAGTTATATCCTACGGTTTGTGCAGCTTGTAATCAAGCTATAGCTAGTCGCAGAACTGATCTATGTGTGCAGTGTCACTATACACTTCCACTTACTGACCATTTCAGTCATCGGGATAATGAGTTTGAACGTCATTTTTGGGGTCGAATTCCGATACATTTTGGAGCAGCCTTGTTTGCCTATAGCCCAAACGACATTACGCAGCAGCTCATTCACCAAATAAAATATCACGGCAAAACACGCTTGGGACTGGCACTCGGCAGGTTACTAGGTCAGCAGCTCTGTCTATCTATGGATCCTAAGCCGGATCTCATCATTCCGGTACCACTTTCTGCTAGAAGAAGGACACAGCGCGGATACAATCAAGCAGCCCTTATCGCCAAAGGAGTCAGTCAGATACTACATAAGCCATGGAGAGAAGAGATCTTGGCAAAAGTGCAAGACACCGAAAGCCAAACAATAAAGTCACGCACTCAGAGAGTAGAAAACATGGCAAAAGCCTTTAGACTGACCAATACGAATACTATTTTAGGGCGACACATATTACTAGTAGATGATGTGCTGACGACAGGAGCTACATTAGAGTCTTGTGCACAGCTATTCTTGCCTTATACGCATCAGATCAGTATGGTCACGCTAGCATATGGCAAGTAATATGGATGTCTCGAATAGATCAAAAGAGATTTGAGCGTTTTGGATGAGCCGCTACAAGTCAAGTATCGTTAGTCTTTATTTTTATCTTTCTGCTCTTCTTCCACGACGCGTAATTGGAAGCCGTTTCCATGAATATTGACTATTTCGATATTGGCATCATCACTAAGGTATTTGCGCAGTTTGGTGACAAATACATCCATACTACGCGCTGTAAAATAATTATCCTCACCCCAAATTTTGGTGAGTGCTTCTGTCCGAGTGAGTACATTATTGAGTTTTAGACAAAACAATCTAAGCAATTCTGCCTCTTTGGGTGATAGTCTTTCTTTTTCTTCTGCTCCGTTTTTAGTAATTTTGAGTATTCTCAGCGGATAATTGAAGTGATATTTTCCAATATTAAACTCTTGCGTACCGTCCTCTTCTTCTTGTGATTTATTGACACGCTTAAGCACGGCCTGTATGCGGTAGAGGAGTTCTTCGGAGTTAAAAGGTTTGGAGATATAGTCGTCTGCTCCGATTTTGAAGCCCTCGATGATATCGTCCTTCATGCTTTTGGCTGTGAGGAAGATAATAGGTATGTCCTGATTCTTTTTTCTGATTTCTTTAGCGAGTGTAAACCCATCCATTTTGGGCATCATAACGTCAAAGATACATAGGTCGTATTGTCCTTTATTAAATAGGCTCAAACCTTCTAATCCATCCGTTCCCAAGACCACATCAAAGTCATTCATGTCCAGGTAAGATCTCAGGACATCACCAAAATTTCGGTCATCCTCTACTAGTAAGATTTTTGTTCTATCGCTCATTTTTATAATTTAATTCGATTGTTTAAACGGTAAAAATACAAAAAATTGACTTCCTTTTCCCGGAGTACTTTGCACGCGTACCTGACCATGGTGTTTTTCGACGATAGTCTTGACATAACTTAGCCCCAGACCAAACCCTTTTACATCATGTCGATTGCCGGTATGTACTCGATAAAACTTGTCAAAGATATATTTTTTTGCTTCGCTATTCATCCCAATACCTTTGTCTTGTATTTCCAGCTCGATGCCGTTGGATATATTTTTTGTTTTTATCGTAATTTCAGGATTTTCGGGTGAGTATTTATTGGCATTGTCGAGTAGATTGTGAATGACATTGGATATGTGATTTTCATCTACTTCGATGATAGTTTGCTTAGCGTTTAGTTGGAGGTCAAGGCTTCCATTTCTACTTTCGATAAGCAGCTGAGCGTGCGTCACTGCCTTGCGGATGAGCTGATGTAGGTCGGTTTCGGTCAGTTTGAGTTGGAAGTCTCGTTTGTCTAGGAGTGCGACTTGGAGTACTTTTTCTACCTGATTGAGCATACGAGTATTTTCTTCCTTGATGATATTGGCGAATCGTTCGATTTTTTCAGGACTGTTGATGATTCTACTGCTCTTGATCGAATCACTGGCGAGGGATATCGTAGCGATTGGGGTTTTAAATTCGTGGGTCATATTATTGATAAAATCTGTTTTGATTTCAGAAAGTTTTTTCTGTCTAAAAATAATATGGATAGCATAGGCAAAGCAGAACAAAGTCAGTAGGGTCAAAAATATTGAAGCGAGTACAGTTTTCCAAATATTTTTCCAAAAGACGGATACCTCATTGGGAAAATTTAACATCAATATGCCCGGTGATCCATATCCCGAAGTAAATAGATTGACAGTATATTTGTACATATTGAGTTCTTCGTCATCTAAGACAATACCTTTGGAATAATTGCCTTCATCATCCTTGACATAAGCAGTATAGTGACCGTCTTTGATGATAATACTTCGCTCGTTTTTGTCATAAACGGCATACGAATAGTCTAGTGTTAGCCCTCGGTTTGAAAATTCTTCTGCTATGATATTATCGAGTTTTAGGGGATTGATTCGTTCGTCGAGTGATCCTTTGTTCATCATGCGCCAAATACTAAGTTGTTCAGCTTGGCGAGCGCGTAAGCTTAGATCTTGGAGTGTAGTATCGACATAAAAAAACGGTTTGCTCAACATGATATCAAAAGACTTGCGACGGACTTTTGAGAGTGCTTGGATATTGGTCAATTCCAGTTCTTCATCTTGGATAAGTCTTTCTGCTACTTTATTAAGCGCTTCGTGGACTAAGTTTTTGAAGCGTTTTTCGTTTTCCTTGACTGCACCATTGATCCAATATAACTGTACGATGATGCTGCCTAAAATGGCAAAACTCATTACAGCTATAATCATCCATAGTTTTGTCAGTTTCATCTTATTACTATTAGCAAGGCTAGAATATAAATTGCTTAAATAAGTGTCAAATAATGGTTATCTGCGGATATAGTTATTATAAAATCCGGATAACCGAGATTGTCCATAATGGGTTCGATATGAGGCTGTACGGCCGCTAAGTAGTATGGCTTAATATCTTTAGTCATCCTTATTCATACTATAAACCCAATGATTTGTTCTGCTTGCAACCGATATAATGTTTTGTCTTTTCCTTCTAAAATCGATGTTTGATCAACCTTGTTTGCTATTCGTTTTTGCAATTTAAAATTTAATTGCTTAAATAAGATAGCAATGGGTAAAGGTAGTTACAATAAAGGATATTTTAGTACTTCTTATAGGTATATCTATTCATTACTGCAACTTAAATCTAAAGTTGATTCCTCCGCGAGTTCTAACAGTTGGAGCACTATCGCTGGTATAAGGTCGCGTGCTATTGTATTCAAAGAATAATCTTAAGGTTAGATTTTTATTGATATCATAATCTATAGTCGGCTCGATTCTAAGAGTTTTTTGGCCTCGAGACGGTTGGGGATCGGTACCGGTATCGAGTTCGTGCGTGATGGTGAGGTCGTCTCTAAATGAGACATCAAAAGCCAGGACTAGATCACTACCTTTTTTCTTTTCTTTTTTTCTTCTTTTTTTCTTAGGTCCTATCTTACCGCCTTTGTTATTAATATCATCAGCGGCATCACGTAGTTTTTTGTCGAGTTCTTCTTCTTCTTTTCTTTTTTGGCGGCTTTTGCGTTTTCTTGTTCTTTTGGTGCCGGCATCAAACTGCAAGAAGCCAATACGGACATTTTTAATAGTATGTCCAAACCCAAAGGTAAAGTCTGTAGATTTGGTCTCTCGGACCTCACCGGATTCTCTCAAACTAAGCGTAATGCGTCTGGATTTTTTGTAATTTAGGCGAATATTCGCTCCGGTCTTAGTAGTCATATCTATGCCGAGTAAGGGCGAAAATTGTTCTTGGATGTCGATATTTGGGATATCCAAAACTGAAAAGAAATTTTGTGTAATTCTATTTCTATTTACTTCGGCGAAACGGAGGTTGGGGTCAGGGACGAAGTCAAAGTTAGAATTATAGCTATTGATGGTAAAGTTAGAGCCATAGCCATGGGTGACCGCTATTTGATTGAATACATTCTTTAAAAAAGAGAAGGTTTTGGATGCGTCCCACCGGAGATTCCAATTAGGTCTAGGGGCTACCTTAAATACATCGAGGTCTATTTGATTGGGATCTTGGTCTGTATATGCGGCCAAAAATGAAGGAATGACAACATCTACCTGTAACCTACCGAATCCATCTACATATTCAGGACCGTCTAGAGGATGTACTTCCGTAATGCCATTTATCGTGCCCAATCTTTTGGATATGAGGGTCCGATTAGCAGCAAATTGATCAAAAACATCACGCACGTTGCGCCCAAAAAGGGTATTTGCCATAAAATAGGATACGGTATAGCTCCCGATGTCTCGAGGGTTTTCGCTACGCCATTCACTTCCGTTTTGTTTTTTAAAGTTTTCTGTATGCGTATTTTGAGCTGTTTTTTTCCAGTTGAGATCAATTTTGAGATCTTTAAATGGTTCAAGACTTATTCGCAAGTCAGTGTTTTCTCGATCAGAAAGTAAAAACTGTTCGTTGAGTTCGATATTATCTGTAATCCATCCTTTCTGCTGTGCCACATCAAAGAGCCATGACTGATCCGGTTGCAAACCAAGTATGTAGCCGACACCAGGAGCAGTTAGCTCCTCACCCAATCCAAAGTATTCCGGTTCCGGTGTAAAACCGGGTACGTACGATCTAAAATCTCTAGTATAGTTAAATTGGATTTTTCGCAGAGAGAGTAATGGTCTGACAAAAAGTTTTTCTATTGTAGAAATCGGTCTCTCTCCTTTTTTCTTTTTCTTTTTTTCTTTTTTATCTCCTTTTTTTCCGGATGTTTTTGGAGGTTTTTCATCCTTGGCAGATTTATTTTTTTTGTTTTCGTCGTCTATCGCAGACGCTCCTCCCCTTTTTTTACGAGCACTTGTTTTTTTATTGGGATTTTCGAGTCGCTTGAGGTACTTGGATTTTTTGTACAGCTTCGTAAAGTTCATATCGACTGTAGCTGTTCTTTTTTGATTGTTTTGGATTGTATTGCCTAGAAACAATACGTTTTGGGATGCTGCATTCCAGTCGTATCCTGCTGCATAGGATGCTCGAGCATTGATAAAGTCCAAATAAGGCAGATATTTTAGCGGAAGCGTATAATTGGCATCAATGGTGTGGCTGTAGTTCTTGGTTCGCCCGAAATTTTTCAAGTTGGACCAAATACTATCCTTTCTTACTTCTGCTCTTGATAGAGGATCGTTCGGAAATTGGTCCACTAAATCCTGTTCGTTTGGTTCATCGACGATTCCTCTATTGGTGGCATTGTAGGATAGTTTTAGTGATTTGGTAAGATCCCATCTCATGTTATAATTGCGATCCCAATTAAAGAATTTGTTAAAATACATTCGATTAGGCAGTGATCGATATTGGATGGAACCGAACCTTCGGTCGACACTAGTACCAAAAGAAAAGTTATTAGGTATTGGGTTGAGATTGATTTCGCGCATCCATCTGAGCATTTTTGATTTTTTCTTAATCAACTTTTTGAATGGGCTTATGGGTAATCCTTTAAAATTATAATTGTAGTTGAGTCCTGCTCTGGTAGTGGTTTGTTCGTCGCTAGCGACTACCGGATTATGTTTTAGTTCTTTGGCTACAGAATAGGAAACTGAGACATTGGATGGGCTCCAAGGTTTAGGTTTTTTCTTTCCGGATCCTTCGATACGAACGTTGGTAAAGTTAAAGGAAGTGATACGCTCATAATTAATTGCTCTATCTTTGATTTCTTTTTTCTTTACGGGATCCGGCTCGCCTTCGAGTTTGGTTTTGAACTCCACATCTTCGTCATAAGGATCAAAAAGGGGTGATCGTTGAGCAACGGAATATTGCGCATAAAACGGAATTTTGATGCCTAAAGATTTGGGGAAGAACTTACCGATCTCCAGATTAGTGGTCAGGTCATATCCGAGGATATCCTCTCGCTGTCTTTGATAGACGGATTGGTCTATTCCACCATAACCGATACCGCTATAGTTGAGTGCAGCACCTACTGATCCCAGATCTGCTAACTGAGCGTCCATTCTCACCAAGCCTGCCATACCTCCGCGTTCATCGATGCCGGAGACTCTGAGTTCGTTTGCCCATACATTGATACAGGTGTTTTGCGTGGCATCTGTTTTTGACCGGACACCGATCATGATATTGCGGGCATCTGCAAGGTTAGGGAGTCCGACTACTCGGATATTGGGATTGTCGCTTCCGTTGGATTTGGCATCGACGAGGTCTTGGAGCAAGACATCAATCTGGTTTTCTTCCGGCCAGATGTTTTCAGACGAATACGGGGATGCGACATCGTATTTAGAGAATACGAGGGGTTGCGATATTTCGTAATAGTTATTCTTGAGATCACTTCCAATACGCAAAAAAAGCTCAACAGATTTGTCCGGAATGTCTTCACCTTGAGGATGTTCGGCATGGATAAACATCTGTAGTCGCTTGTAGAGGCGTAGATCGAAGTTGACTATTTTATAGGCTCCTACTTCGCAGTTATCGGCATTGAGTCCGCAAGCATTTAAAGAGAGGGACTCTTCATTTTGGAGATTGGTCTGAAAGGATCCGAAGGATCGCTCTCGCTGGATACCTTTGGGTAGGACATAGTTAAAAGGAAGACGATCTGAATTTTCTTCCAAGCTGACAGAATTGACGTCGAGTGTTGGTCCGTTGCCATCGAGTCCGCCGCAGGTATTTTCGAACAGAAGATATCTCCTCCACTGTGATCTAAGCAGGTCAAATCGGGCAAAACGCAAGGTCACCGGCTCATCGAAATCGGTAAGGTACATTCTCAAAAATCGAATAGATCTAAAATCTCTTATACCACCTACGATTTGTCTTCCCACTTCGCTTCGTATCGGGATTCGGACTTGATACCAGATACCGTCATCAGCGCCGGGTTCAGAGTTGTATGGAGGTACTACACGCTGATCTATGATATAATTGGTGTTAGGGTCTGGTCCTAAGTGGGGAGTAAACTGACCATTTTGGTTATTGAGAGTTATCTCATAGCTGTAGTAGGATTCTGATTCGTTGAGGGTATTATCTCGATCGAGGTCTTCGATATCGGGATTGAGTTTTTGAGCGCGGAGGTTGGTGGTAATATCTTGCGTATTGGGGCTATCGCCTTGTGGATAGTTAAAGCGACTATATCGATCTATACAACTGGAAGCACTCGTGTATCGAGCATCATTGTAAAAGACATAATTGTCATTAGAAGGATCTTGTGCTACGATGGTACGTCCCGAGGTGAACGAATTGACATAGTCACTATAGAAGTTGAGTTCTTCGGCATCGGTCAAGCCATCGAGTCCGACGTCTTGCTTGACTCTTACTGCGGGGTCATTGTCAAAAGCATTGACGATGGGTGGGCGACTGGGTACTTTTCCCCAGGCGGTTTGGTCAATTGCGCTTGTATCACCCAATCCGTTTTCGAAGAAAAACCTAGAGTCTTTCATGATATCTTCTGAGATATTACCAAGCTGCAAAATGAGTTTTCCGGGTTTGGCGTTTGGTCTGCCTATGTAAGGATTGAGTACCCAAAACTCTATAAACTCCACATTAGATTGCTCAAAATCTGTTATCGTAGTGAAGCGCATAATACCTCCCCAACGGCTAGAGGGGTCTTTTAGTCTGATGACATCTGAGCCTTGCGGGTCTATAGACCCTGCGCTATATTCGGTGCCTTGAGGCGGGTCAAAATTATAGGGTCCGCGTCTAGTGGGATCATAATGTACATCAAAAGTTCTCTCGACTTGAGCGAGCAGGTTATTGGTTTGTCGCTGTGTAAAAAGTTCTGTGGTTTGTAATACTCTACAATAAGGATTATTGGCATCTTCTGTAGAGAGTACAGAGCGATCTGCTTGATAGAAACTGATTGCTGCCCGATTGACACCTGTACGAATGTCATTGGATAGTTCGGATTCTCTGAATCTCAATCCTCCACCTTGTTTCATATCTGTAGGAACGCTGGATATTGTCCAGTTGGTCCAGTTAGCCAAAGTAAATTCCGAACCTGCTGTCCCTTCAAAATCATCGATATATACGATACCTCCGTCATTTTGTTCGTTTTCGATAGCAGAAGAGTGACCGGGATCCATAGAGGCTACTTCTGCTGAAAGGTTGAAACTTGATTTTTCTTTGGTCGAAATCAGCGGAATTTTATCCACCATTCTGGTCAGCCATTTTGATTCGGTATTATAGTTCAAGTCCAGTCCCCACACGCGATTATTGATAGGGTCATTACCTATGTTTACTTTTTGTGTAAAAGGTCGCTCAAATAGTCGCATATATGTAGCACCTAGGTTGAGCTTATCGCTAAATTCATAATCTGCTCGGACTCCGAGCATGGTTTTGGTTTGGAAACTAAAGAGAGATTGGTCTTCGTATTCGATATTGACAGGTACTCCGGATTGTCTGATAGATTCATTGAGGATGACATTGCCCGTATTGTAATCGACCGTATAGTCTGTACCTTCGCGCAATAATTGTCCTCCGGCACTCACTCGCACCGAACCGCGTGGCACATTAAATGATCCGAGTTGGACATTGGAGCCTTGGTTGGACTTGTATCTTCCTTTGATAATATAGCGATTGAGCTCTGTAAAGTCTCTGGCAGCTGTGATGGTAGAGTCATATAGTTGGTTATAGACGAACTGGTCGTGAAACTCCGGGAGAAGAGCTTGTTCGAGATATTGGCCAAAAGGCTCTAATCGAGGTATCATAATACGCCCGGTAGTCGTGTTGATCGTCAGTCCGGGTACGAAATCAAATCTCCCGTCGGGTTGAGGATCTCGCTGACTGTTGAGGTTGTCCAGATTGAGTAATTCGAGCAAAATTCTATTAGCTAAGTTGGTACCCGGTAGATTTCGGCGATCACTGAAGTCATCCTCTTGAGTAGTCACTCCACTGATACCTTCATAAAAGAAATCCACTTCAAAATCTTCATTGCTGACTTGATAGGCTCCGATGGAGTAGAAGTTTTTCATCATCAGGTCCCAAATCGGCAGATCTACACGTGCTGTAGTACTTTTAAGCATTTTGACAAAAAGCACGCCCGGTTTATCGGGATCTTCGGGCACTTCTTCTGCAAACTCACCCACTTGATAGGTTTTGCCGTTATAAGTGTACTCGTATGCCACTCCAAGGACTTGATTGGGTCTCAAAGAGATACTTAATGATATAAAACCCAGGTCGGGATGAAAGGTATATTCCGAACGGTTGAGCAATCGGGCGCGGACTTTTTCGAAATCTCTGGACTGCTGCATCCCAAAAGTATTGGTTATAAAGTTATTGACTCTGGTCAACTCCCTATCTTGAATATTTCGCGTAAGCTTACGGTATAAGTTATTGGCTTTGTTGGAGGGAAGTTCGGCTTGGCCGGTAATGTCAGGATTGGTAATTCCGGCTTTGCGAATCAGCTGCGGCTGGGCAGTATTAAAAATATCAAACTCCCCAAAATCTGCCAAAAGGACTATATCTCTGTCATTCTCGATATCTCTGCGATCATTGGTCACCCAGACCTCTATTTTGGTGATTTTAAAAAGCGAATTGATCTGCGGTAGTCTGGATAACGAACTTTCAAAGTGATCACGATTGAAGTGGCTCAAAAAGAAATGTCTGTTTTCATCATATTGATCCGCTCTGATTTCGAACTCTTTGATTTGTGATCCTCCTTGGAGCTGGAGTTGTTGTCGTTCGGATCTTTGTTGGGAGGCGAGCAAGGTTGTCCTGAGTCTGCCAAACTGTAGTTCGGTCTTGAATCCGAACAGATTTTGATTTCCTTTGATTAGCGAAGATCTCAATGGCATGGAGATGTTGCCTACATCTATTTTTTTGATGATTTCGTCTTCTGTCCAGGCACCTGTATTGTAGTTGAGTTTGAGTACTCGGTCAAAGTCAAAGCTGGAAGGAACATTATAGTTTATATCCATACTGAGTTTTTCGCCGATTTTTCCGGTCATACTCATCTGAATACCCATATCAAAGAGAAAACCCAAGTTCCGCTGTTGTCTCAAATCTGTTCCACCTAGTTCGTTTCGATAATACCTCATCCCTAAGGTGAGATCTATATTACCTCTAGGCCTTATATCTACAGTAGTACCCCCAAACAGTCTATCGATCAATGACTTGGACACGTCGATTCTATCCATTGGATCCTCCCGTAGATTGATGTTATTTTTTCCTCCGGACATCCCTGCCAAACGAGCAAAATATTCGCGTTTTTGCTCCTTTTCTTTCCAGGCCAGATACTCTTCAAAATTCATATAGGTAGGGGCTCTGAAATACTCGGAGCCAATACGTTCTGTAAGAATATATCGCTGAGTCTTCGGGTCGTACTCAATTTCTTTGGTGATGAGTTTTGGATCTTTGAGATCAAAGGGGTTGCGATGGCGATCATTTATAAAGTCGCCATAGCGCTCACGCAGCGGAATCGTGTCAGATGAAGGGATCGCTACACGCTCGGCTATCGGGACCTCCAACCGAAAAGACCAACTATTGGATGCGGCAAAGGATTCGACCAGAAATCCGAAGCAACTCCATAGCAAAACGGCCAACACATAAGTAATATACTTCATATATATCTATATCAACTTCAACACATTGCTTTTAAAAAAACGAGGTGCAAAATTACTTTAATAATTTCAAAATCATAATGAAAAAAGATCACTTTGATAATAATGCCAAAGATTTTTTTATCAAATCCTCTACTGTATCACCATCATCCCGGATCTGCTTAAATGATAATAAAACGTCTTTTTGCTTAAATCCTAAATTTACTAAGGCTGATAACGCTTCTGATCGTATAGTATTGTCTGTGGGGTGGACATTAATATCAGCAGTCAATTGATCTGATTTGGACATTTTGTCTTTTAGGTCGAGGATAATGCGTTTTGCCGTCTTGGGGCCTATACCTTTGACACTTCTAAAGGACTCTACATCATCGGATAATATAGCGCGCTGTACTTGAGCAGGACTCATCGAAGAAAGTATAATAATAGCCGTATTCGTACCGATACCGGATACGGACAAGAGCTGCCTAAAGATCTGTCGCTCTATTTTGCTGGCAAAACCGTAAAGCCGCTGGTCATCCTCACGGACATAGAGATGCGTATATAGTTTGGGTGTGCCTTTATCCTTGACAGCTTGCGCCGTGAAGAGGCTTACATGAAGCCCGTAACCGACTCCGGCGCAATCTATAACAATATATGTAGGGTGATATTCGGCTATTTTGCCACAAATGTATTCGTACATGGGCCGAAGATAAGTAAAACTCTAATTTTATGCGCATCAGCTCCTAAAATAAATATACATCCAAAACCCCCAATGCAAGTTTATTGGAGTGAACTACCCAATCGGAGCACACTTTATCTTAAACCATTTTGCCTCCTTTTCATGGAGATGTGGGCTTATACGATCGTAACACATTTGATGATAGTGATTGATCCAGGCTATTTCTTCCTTGGACAGCAAAGTCGAGTCGATCAGTTGGAGATCATATGGATATACTGTCAGCATTTCAAAATGCATAAACCCATCCTTTACTTGACTGACTGCTATGAGGTTTTCTATCCGAATTCCGTATGCTCCCTCTAAGTAGTATCCCGGCTCATCCGACAAGACCATTCCGGGCAATAGTTCTGTTTTTCCGCGCTCCTGCAATCCGGGGACGATGCCCTGGGGTGGTTCGTGCACATTGAGAAAATATCCGACACCATGTCCCGTACCATGACCATAATTGAGTCCTTGACTCCAAAGAAATTGTCGAGCGAGGACATCGAGTTGGATACCTTTGGTTCCTTTTGGAAATTTGGCTCGAGCCAAAGCAATCATCCCCTTGAGTACAAGTGTATTATGTCTGCGTTGGCTTTCTGAAGCATCCCCCATTGCAAAGGTACGCGTAATATCTGTAGTACCATCAACATATTGACCACCCGAATCAACTAAAAGGATTCCTTCAGGATATATCGTGGCGCAGCTATCCGGCTGAGCATGATAGTGTACGATAGCACCATTGGAGCGATATCCTACAATAGCATCAAAACTCTCTTGGTGATAACCCTCCATCTGACTCCGAAAGAAAGCTAGTTTTTTGGCCAAGTCCACTTCGCTAACTCCATCAGCTACGTTGTCCTCGAGCCACATAAATGTCCTCGCCAATGCAGCTCCGTCTTTGGCCATAGCTCGATGTATATGGTCTAGCTCTCCACGAGACTTACAAGCCTTGAGCAGTGTGATGATGTTGCGCTGTTCTATGATTTTTTCGGTACTTATCGAATTGTAAAGCTGAATACTGGTCATCTGCGGATCAATCCATATAGAGTCCTTGGGGTCTATCTTGCTGAGAAAAGTCCGCACATCACTATAAGGCGCTACGGAAATACCATCTTGCTCCAGTTTCTGCAAAAGTACATTAGGAAGTTTTTGCTGATCTATAAACAGATGACCACCTTGCAGATCGATAACAAGATATGCAATGGTCACAGGATTACAAGGGATGTCGCTACCACGTATATTTAGTACCCAAGCAATACTATCCAGAGCATTGACGAGCAGATAATCTGCCTTTTTGCCTAACATCTCTTGTCGTACATTGTGGAGTTTTTCTGCTCTGGAACTCATAGCATATTGGAGCTCATGCTCAAAAACCGGAAATGAGGGCATCGGGGGCCTGTCTTTCCATATCATAGCTATGAGATCCAAATCTTGGTCCACTTTTATACCGGACTTATCCATCAAGCTTTTGATCCTACGGTATGCACGCACACTGATGAGCTTACCGTCAAAACCTAAAG
>JAJRUR010000088.1 GCA_024277695.1 Bacteroidota bacterium
AGTGATTTTGGCTTTTTCTATGATAAATTTGTGCGCATAGGATGTGAGATAAACAAAAGGGAAATTGTATTGGTTGGTGATTAATTTGCCGAGTTCGATACCTTCGTAATGCCCATGGAGATTGATGTCTAGTAGAGCGACATCGGGCTGATTTTTTTCGATACTCAAGATAGCATCCTCGGCATTATGTACCACGTCGATTACTTCATAATCTTGGCTGAGCAGGCAGTCTCTAATATCTTCGGCGATTAGAGCTTCATCTTCTACTATGAGTACTCTTATTGAGGACATTGGGTTTGGGTTGTCTGATTAGAAAATTATTTTGGGAAAGATAAGACAATTTTAGCACCTTCGGTTTTTTCTATTCGTAATTTACCTTTTAATTTTTTTAGAAAGGTTCTGATGAGTTTGAAGCCCATACCGTTGGATTGATCCACATCAAAGTTTTTGGGTAATCCGATGCCATTGTCTTGTACGGACAGTTGGAGTATATTATTATTTTCTTTGAGCATGATGCGCATTTGAGGATATGGGACATTTTCGAAAGCATATTTGAGTGCATTGGATATGAGTTCGTTGAGTATAAGCCCTAGTGGTATGATGGTATCTACATCTAAATGGATATCATCGACATCTGTTGTAATATTTAGGTTTCTGTCTAGTTGATAGGTATGTACGAGTGTGTCTGCTAGATTCTTGATATATTTAGGGAGATCCACTCCGATCAAGTCTTCTTCTTGATAGAGATTTTGGTGAATAAGTGCCATGGATCTCACTCTATTTCTGCTTTCTTGGATGGCTTCGACTGCTGTTGGGTCATTGATCTGCCTGGATTGTATACTGAGTAGTGAAGAGATCACTTGTAAGTTGTTTTTGACACGGTGATGGATTTCTCGCAATAGGGCTTCTTTTTGTTCTAAGGCACTATTGATTACTTTTTTCTGACCACTTATTTTTTTATATAGAGCTGATATGATACCTAAGCTTAGAAGTAAAAACAAAAGCCCTGCCAATAAGAAATTATTTTGCTTTTTTTTGGCATCGAGTTCTATTTTGCTGATCGCATTTTGGAGGTCTAATTGTTTGATTTTTTCTTCCTTTTTATGTGACTGATATTTTATTTCCATTTCATATAGAGTACGTCGTTGTTGGTCCGTCAAAATAGAGTCGCGTACTTGTGCAGCTTTTTTTTGATAAAAGAGTGCTTGGGTAGAGTTATATTTTTTTTCATAAATCTCAGAAAGTGCCAAATAAATAGCTCGCTGTACGGGTTTGTTTCTAGAGCGGATAGCTAGCTTTAGGGATCTTTGGGCTAGCTCAAAGGCTCGATCCAATTGGTTTAGGTTGATGAATATTTTACTGAGTTTGTAGGATAAGTGCATCTGCTCTGAAGGCTCTTGGATAGAGTCTGCCAGGACGAGTGCACGACGAAGATTGAGGAGTGCCGGTTCCATTTCTTGTCTGGAAAAATACAAGATACCAATGGCTCTTAAAGTGCTTATTTGGCTGACAGTGAGTTTTTTTTGTCTATAGATATCTAGTGCTTGGTTAAAATAGACGAGGGCAGTATCCACTTGGTTTTGGTGTTCAAGAATCCTACCCATTTGTACCAGAATGTGGGCTTTGTAGGTGCTGTAATTTTTTCTGCGACTGATTTCGAGTGCTTTCTTTGCATACAGATTTGCTTTGTCCCATTCATCAATAACTATAAAAGATTCAGCGATATTTTTATTATTTATAACACGCTCTCCATCATTGAACAACTCGGGATAACGGTTGAGATTGTCGTGTATGATGAGATAGTTTTCGATGGCTGTGCGCAAACTACCAATTTTAGTATAGTAGAGTGCAAGGGAATTGCGCGTACGTGTTTCTCCTTGGACATCACCGATAGTTTTATAACTAGTTAGGGCTTTGGCCAAAAACTGCATGCTACTATCGAGGATGTTCAGATCTAAATAATTGTCACCGATCTGCCTATATCCACTTGCGATTTGATGCTGCTTATTGATACTTTCTACATAGTTTAGGTATTGGATGTTGTATTGGAGTGCTTTACGGTACTCGCCTTTAAAATTATACATAGTGGCAATGGCACTTGCCACGCGAGCGGTCATAAATGGATCGCGGTCATATAAGATGTTATACGCATCATGATACATAATGAGTGCAGAGTCTGTTTTGCCTGTATGTAAGTAAGAATGTCCTATACCGACTAGGGCAAAACCCCGGAGCGTCTCATTAGGAAATTCTTTGAACAAACTGTATGCTTGTCTAAAGGCTATCAGGGCACCTTCTTTGTCACCGGATTCATAGATGAGGATGGCTTGTTCTAGAGCGGTATTTTGTTTTCTGATATAGTCAAAATCTTCTTCAATAGCAGAAGCTAAGGCAGCAGGACTCATCAACCACTGCATGAGGATAGCACACAAGATATATAGTGGTAATTTAAGCATAGAGCTTTGCACGGAGTTGTTTTTTTATATTCCCAATATAATAATTTTCTCCGTATAGATATGAACCCAGAGCGTAAAAATCAGATCAAGATCAAATATTAGGATGCTTCACCGCTGATTTTTGTTTTGATTTTTTGTTCGATTTCTTCTGCAAGCTCGGGGTTGTCTTGGATAAATTGCTTAGCACTTTCTCTTCCTTGCGCTATTTTGGTACCGTTATAACTATACCAAGATCCACTTTTTTGGATGATATCCAGTTCGGTACCCAGATCTACAATTTCACCTGTTTTGGATATACCTTCGCCAAACATGATATCAAATTCAGCCACTTTAAATGGAGGAGCTAATTTATTTTTGACGACTTTGACTTTGACGTGATTACCAACTACATTGCCTTCTTTGTCTTTGATAGAGCTGCCTTTTCTTCGGATGTCCAGCCGGACAGAGGCATAAAATTTGAGTGCATTACCTCCGGTAGTCGTTTCAGGATTGCCGAACATGACTCCAATTTTTTCGCGGAGTTGATTGATAAAAATACACGAGCAACCGGTTCTGCCGATGGCTCCGGTGAGTTTGCGCATCGCTTGTGACATCAGCCGAGCTTGAAGACCCATTTTGCTGTCTCCCATTTCGCCTTCGATTTCGGCTCTAGGTACCAGGGCAGCTACGGAGTCGATGACGATGATATCGATGGCTCCGGAGCGTATCAGGTGTTCGGCGATTTCGAGCGCTTGCTCACCATTGTCGGGTTGTGAGATCAATAGATTGTCTGTATCTACCCCTAGCGCCTCTGCATAATGGCGATCGAAGGCATGCTCTGCATCTATAAAAGCAGCGATGCCTCCCTGTTTTTGGCATTCTGCAATAGCATGGATGGCCAATGTGGTCTTACCGGATGATTCCGGTCCATAGATTTCGATGACTCTTCCTCTGGGCAGTCCGTTGATGCCCAGTGCTATATCCAAACTCAGAGAGCCTGTGGGTATGATTTCAGCCTCTACAACTTGCCTGTCTCCCATGCGCATCACTGCACCTTTGCCATAAGTTTTTTCCAGTTTATCGACGGTTAGCCTAAGCGCTTTCAATTTTTCTTCTTGTTCTTTTGACATGTGTTATATGTGTTTTATATTTTAGGGATGTAAAGATAATAGAATTCTATTGCTTTAGCTTGTCAGAAGAAAAG
>JAJRUR010000089.1 GCA_024277695.1 Bacteroidota bacterium
AAAAATGGTTAATTTTGCGGAGGATGAGCTCTTGATTGAGCATCAATTCCTGCCGGAGTGGAGCGGAACTCACTTTGATAGTAAGCCTTCCTTTCGATAAGCTCAATGACTCGGTATAGCCGGCAATCATAGTGCCCATCAGTTGTGACCAATTTTCTTTTAGCCTTGAAGTATATAGTTTTGAAGCTATTTTGGGTCTGGCTACAAAGGCTTTGAGCAAATCATTGATATGTTGTTCATTCTGCTTCTTCATCTTGATGCGTTGGGGCTAAGGTAATACTATTATGCCGAATGTTCAAGTCCTGCATCAATTGATTTAAACGAAGCGGATGCGCATCGGTGATAAATATCTGCTCAAAATCACCTGCCGTGACAGCATTTATTAATTTTTTTACTCGCTTCGGGTCCAATTTATCAAAGACATCATCAAGCAATAAAATAGCTTTTTTGGATGTTTGGACTGCAAGCATTTGACTCAGTGCTAGCTCAATAGAAAATAAAATAGTCTTTTTTTGCCCTTGCGAGGCATACATTTTGGCTACCACGCCTTGGAGTCCGATAGTAAAATCATCTCGATGTATGCCCACTGTACTACGTTGGAGAATAATATCTCTCTTACGGTTTTGTAGGATCAGTTGATCAAAAGATGCTTCGGATAGATCGGATTTGTAGCTCAAGGTAAGTTCTGCATCAGGACTTGCTAACTTTTTATATACCATCGAAGCTTTATGATGGAGTTCGGAGATGAACTTTTTGCGGTATTGATAGATCTGTTCTCCTAGTGGGATCAACTTGAGATCATACGTATCCAATAGATGTACATCTGTTGATTTGGAGACAGCATGGAGCTTGAGATAAGAGTTGCGCTGTCGCAGAATGTGCATATACTTTGCAAGTGCATCAAGATATGTGCGCTCCATCTGACATAGGGCGATATCCATCCACCGACGACGAAACTTACTATGTCCATTGATCAACTCTATATCATCCGGTCCTATGAGGATGACGGGGTGTTTGCCGATATGATCTGCTAGTTTTTTATATACCTTGGAGCGATAAATGATCTTTTTGCTCGTGGTTAGCGATTGATGGACTACCACGGAGATTCCGGCAAAACGACCTTCAACTCTATAAAATTCTTGTCCCTTTTTTATTAGATTGCGTTCCAAAGCCATAAAATAGCTTTTGCCTAAGCAGAGCAAATAAATTGCATCGAGTACATTGGTTTTCCCTGCACCATTGTCACCGGTTATGCATACAACTCCTTGATCAAACTCAAAAGACCTCCTTGAGTAATTTTTAAAACTTGTTAGGTATAAACTATTTAGTTTCAAGGCATTATAATTATTTAACTCAATCTTTGCAGCAAGATAATAAAATAAATGGACTCGAGGATACTCTTTTCCTGCAAAGGGATATTAAGAATTGGGCGAAAATAATATATCTTTGTTACTTCATTCGATCCAAACAAAAAGATATGTATATGGCCACACGGGCTAAGAAAGTCAAAAAGAAGATAGTAAACTACCCTCAAGAACAATACCTTGACTGGTATGCATGCATGCTTCGTGTACGTAAGTTTGAAGAGCGCGCCTTGATGATGTATTCCAAGCAAAAAATCAGAGGGTTTTTGCACGTATATATCGGGCAAGAAGCCGTATGTGCCGGAATAAAATCAGCTAAACGCATTGAGGACCCTTTGATTACGGCATATCGCCAGCACGGAATAGCTTTGGCCTTGGGAGCTACATCGGATGCATGTATGGCAGAACTTTTTGGCAAATCCACCGGAATCAATAAGGGTAAGGGAGGCTCTATGCATTTCTTTTCAAAAGAATTGCGTTATTTTGGTGGAAACGGAATCGTAGGAGCTCAAATCCCAATCGGTGCTGGAATCGCATTGGCCGAACAATACAAAAAAACAGACAATGTCTCGATTACCATGTTTGGTGATGGCGCAGCACGCCAAGGGGCTCTGCATGAGACATTCAACATGGCGATGACTTGGAAACTCCCGGTAGTATTCGTCTGTGAAAATAATGGATACGCTATGGGTACTTCTGTGGAGCGTACAAGCAATGTAGATGAACTGTACAAACTTGGATGGAGCTATGAAATGCCTTCAGAACCTGTAGATGGGATGAATCCGATGGCAGTCCATGAAGCGATGCATAAAGCATTGGCGCATGCACGCAGTGGCAAAGGTCCCTATCTACTTGAAATCAAAACCTACCGCTATAGAGGTCACTCTGTATCCGATCCTGCCAAATATAGAAGCAAAAAAGAGTTGGAAGCATACAAGGCCAAAGATCCTATCCACTTGCTCGAAAGCATTATTTTACAAGAAAAAATTGCTTCGAATGAGCAAATTTCTACCATCCAAAAGTCCATACATCAAGAAATAGATGACGCTGTAGCGTTTGCTGAAGCATCACCCCTACCCGATCCTGCCGAATTATTTACGGATAATTACTTACAAGATAACTATCCTTTTATCAAAGATTGATATCCATATTGAGTTTTATATAAATCCCATAAGTAAGAACACCTACCAAATTTGCCATAAGAACAAGCAGCATACTATGATAAGAATTCTATTTATATGCCTTCTATCTGCGACAGGACTTTACGGACAGTTCAATCGCTTTGTAGCACCACTGGAAGGCAAATCGGGAGAGGATTTTGTTATTGTAAACTATGTTGATTGGGTATTAGATGGCTTTCAGGACAATCATTGTGGTAGTAAATCTTATGATGGACACCAGGGAACAGATATCGTACTCAAGAGTTTTGTACAGATGGATCAAGGTGTATATGTTACTGCTGTAGATAATGGTATCGTCACCTTTGTTCAGGATGGACTCTTTGATCGTCAGACAGAATCCGTTCCGGAGCGTGGTTTTGGCAATTATATTGCCATACGGCATACAGGTAAGCTCTATACATACTATGCACATCTAAAAAAAGGCTCCATTCTGGTGATGCCGGGAGATACGGTCATTGCAGGACAGCGCATAGCCCAGGTCGGTAGTTCAGGTAACTCTACAGATCCGCATTTGCATTTCGAAATGTGGTACGACTCTACTATTTTGATTGATCCTTTTGCCGGGCCTTGCGGCAATTCTTCTACATATTGGATAGATCCTTATCCCTACGACACATCCTACAATCTTTGGGATAGCGGTCTGATCGGCTACGTTCCTCATCTGGATTCCTTGCGCGAGCGTATAGGAGCTCAAGACTCTTTTACGCAAAAGGACTCGATCATTACTTTTTGGGCACTCCAATACGGTCTGCGCTCCGGAGATTCTTCCAGAATCGAATGGTACACCCCCGACGGCAATCTCTGGTTTAGCTTTAGCAATACCTATCAAAAGGACTGGTGGTATCACTACTATTATAGTTATATCTTCAGACCTGAGCCGATGATACCGGGTACTTGGAGTTATAAATACTTTCTCAATGACCAATTGATAAAATCAGCTGTCTTTGATTTAGAACTGGTCAATAGTACACAACAAGAACAAATAAAAGTCCCTATAAGCTACCAAATCAACGGAAGCACAGTAAGCGTTGAACTCCCGCAGAGCATAAGCCCCCATGCTTGGAGCTTGCACTCGATGGATGGTAAACAGTTATTGCACAGTAGATTGGACAACAGAATGCGCAGATTTGAGCTGGACATCTCGGAGTTGATGCCGCAGCAAATATACGTCTTAACCATACAGCACAATAAAGGTCGGTCTTCTGTCAAATTGGACTGGCGAACGCAATAGCTTACTTTCTGAAGCTCTAAGTCCGAAAAAGCTGTTGATTTGCTCGACATACAAAGGCGACTTTTCCTCTCTTGGAGGAAATGATTCTCCCGAATATGCAGCTCGCTAAGGATATAATGAGAACTTTGCGCTGTCAAAAAACGAAACAGACCGTACAACTCGATAATTCATGAATACATTTCAAGACTTTGGACTCCGAGAAGAGCTCCTACGTGCCGTATCCGATTTAGCTTTTGTAGAGCCTACTCCGATCCAAAAAAAAGCTATTCCGCAGTTACTTTCAAAAGCTCAAGATATCATAGCACTCGCTCAAACCGGTACAGGCAAAACTGCTGCTTTTGGATTGCCGGCGATCCACAATACAGATCTATCAAGCCCTGCAACTCAAACCCTAATTCTTTGCCCGACGCGCGAGCTTTGTGTACAGATATCCAAGGATCTGTCACAATATGCCAAATATCTCAAAGATCTACATATCGTTGCAGTCTATGGAGGATCGCGTATCGAAGCTCAGATCAAAGCACTCCGCAGAGGTGCCCAAATCGTCGTAGGTACTCCCGGTCGTGTCAAAGATCTGATCCAACGAAAAAAACTAAAACTGGATAAGATCGAGCGTGTCATTCTGGATGAGGCCGATGAGATGCTTTCTATGGGCTTTAAAGAAGAACTTGACGCCATTTTGAGCCAAACTCCTGATGAAAAACAAACCATCCTCTTTTCGGCGACGATGCACAAACGCATGATACCGATTACCAAAAAATATCTACACAATGCTATACAGCTCTCTGTAGATAAGATAAATACAGGAGCTACAAATGTACAACATCACTATTATATGGTCAATGCCCGGGATAGATATGAATTGCTCAAACGCATAGCAGATATCCACCCTAAGATTTATGCCATAGTCTTTTGTCGCACTCGACGTGATACTAAGGAAATCGCCAATAAGCTGATGTCCGATGGCTATAATGCAGATGCTATCCACGGAGACCTCTCACAAGCACAACGTGATGAAGTCATGCACCGTTTTAGAAAGCGCCATCTCCAGATCCTAGTAGCTACAGATGTTGCTGCAAGAGGTCTCGACGTACAAGACCTCACCCATGTCATCAATTTTAACCTTCCGGATGATGATGAAAGCTATACCCATCGTAGCGGACGGACCGGTCGTGCCGGAAAAACAGGAATATCGATTGCGATCATTCACAGTCGTGAACAGCGTCGAATACGCGAAATCGAAAAAAGATCCGGAATCCAATTTACAAAAATGGATGCCCCTACAGGAAAGGATATTTGTGAAAAACAACTCTTCACGCTGATCGATAAGATCGAGCGTGTACATGTAGATGAAGCACAGATAGCTCCATATCTGGACGCAATCCAAAAAAAACTAGACTGGCTTAGTCGAGAAGAACTCATCAAACATTTTGTTTCTGCCGAGTTTAATCGCTTCCTTGCTTATTATAAAAATGCCAAGGATATCAATATCCAAGCAAAACCAAGTCGAGAAAATCAGCGCGATCGATCCAATGTCAAACAACGTCGCTCTACTCCTTTCAGTAGATTCCATATCAATATCGGTACCAAAAACAAACTAACTCCTACCCGCTTGATAGGTCTCATCAATGAGTGTCTCGACTCTTCTGATGCCGTCATCGGCAAGATCGAACTCTTGCGTAATTTTTCCTTCTTCGAAGTAGATGAGCAATTCGAGTCAGAGATTTTATCTGCATTTAAAGGTAAAAAATTTGGAGGAGTCCCACTCGTCATAGAGCTTTCTCAAGCGCTCAAAACGGATGCCTTTAACCATTTCAGAAAAGAAAAAAAAGGAAAAAGAAAAAAATACCAACGGAGAGACAGTAGAAAAAAAAATGCGCGAAATGCTCGACGTAGGAAGTCCCGTTAAGATTTAGGCCAAATGCTGTAATTTTGCGCTGAAATGCAATACTTCTCAGACATCAAGCGTCTTTGGCGATTTTACCAATCAGCCGATACAGCTTACCAATTACATTCTCCGTATCTATATGCACTATGGGAGTCTATGCAATACTATCCTGCTAAGTGCGATACAGACGCACGCCATGCATACACACAGATAGAGGCTCGTCGAAGACAACTCTTAAGATCCAAAGAAGTGATCAGTATAACCGACCTAGGAGCCGGTAGTAAAGTAACTAAAGTACAAAAAAGGAAGATAAGAGATATTGCCCGCAGTAGCTTATCTCCACCAAAGCAATGCTTGATGATGGCTGGATTGGTACAATATCTAGCTCCATCAAAAATTATCGAACTCGGGAGTAGTTTAGGTATATCTACGGCATACCTATCCATGGCTGCCCCACGAGCTCAGATCATCAGTATCGAAGGTGATCCTCAGATATATCGCTATGCTGAGCACAGTCTTGAGATTACAGACAGTAAGAATATTGATATGCGTCTAGGATCTTTTGAAGTAGAACTCCCTAGAGCACTCTCAGACTTACAGGGCATTGATCTGGCATTTATTGATGGCAATCA